>CAZWWY010000038.1:0-5232 GCA_964637785.1 uncultured Candidatus Saccharibacteria bacterium | reverse complement strand
AATATGTTTATGATAGCTGCTCAACCACAAAACAATCTATTAGGCATCAAGGCACTCGCTCTTAATCAGATGCTCTCAGATAAAGATAAGGCGGTGAACAATAGATACACAGAGCTAGGGTGGTATGACGGCTTTAAACCTCAAAAAGACTGCAAACAAATACCAACAGGCAATGGGCGTTATGAGGAGCAGTGTTACACTACTACTCCAGGCTCGGTTATAGCAAGCTTAACAAATTATACAGCACAGACGGGTCTGCGCATGACGGAGAATGCAGACGAGATAGATGAGTTAGTAGGCTCACTAATGAGTAATATCCACACTCAGATACTCACTAGTGTGGGCGGCCTACGCGGTATTACTCAACAATCTAATGGATCTCCCTCTTATGTAGACAGGATAGTTAGCGATGCTGCAGCAAGAGCGCGCGGAGCATACACAAGTGCTGGCTCAGGTATACTCGATGGCGCCCTTGCTACAGAGCTATCATATAGTGTAGCGCGCAAAGCTGCCAAGGAGTCTCTAGAGCTCACAGTTGCTCAGATTAAAGATAAGGAGCTCTCATGCTGGGATAATCTAATAGCTCAAGCTAAGGCAGATATAACAAATGAGTCTGAGGAGGAGGCTTGTGTCAAAGCGGGGAGTGGCACAGACAATGACCCTATCAGAGACGAAGACGGCAATTGCCTCCTCACTGGGAGTGCAGCCGTGCAAGAGTCTCAGCCAATACGTACGCACCCCCAAGGAGTCTCGGAGGACAGCCCTCTGGATGTGATAAGCACAGAGATAACAATAACGGCAAAGACACGTAATGAGACCGTGACATACACCCTTATAAAACATAACAAAAACTCTCTAGCAACAATAGCACGCCAGATAACTCCACTGCTTAATATTGTAGACAAGTCTATAACAAGCTCTACAAAGGCTCTCTCTGTACTCACAACTCTACAAGTTAGCCTTAATAACTCTGATTCAGCTAATAATACACGCTTTGTCTTAGAGCAACTAGACCAGCTCGTACAAGCTAAAGCCCTACATAAAGAAAGTGACATATACACAGCACAAGAGCAACAAGCTCAAATCGCCTCAACGATGGAGAGGATGTATGATGAGACAATAGAGGCTTGGGATGCTACTTGGTGTAACCCTAGTAATTGGCGCGCCCAAATCAAACAATAATAAGTATACAACTCATGAAGCTTCTACTTAAAAATATATCAACATACATAAAGGTATCTAGGCAGCGCATAGCTACTCTCGGGTTACTGTCTTTTGCATACTTCTTTGTGTTTAGTGTTGATGTGGCACATGGTGAGCTCTCTCTAATTGGGGGGATAATCTTAGGCACACTTAAATTCAGTGCCCAGTTTCTTATTTTGGTTACTGCCATACTTTCTATTTTATCTTTTGCTGCTTTTTTAGCTGGAGTATTATTTGACATGTCACTTGGTTGGACGGTACTTGATGCTGGACGGATACTCTCTAACAACGGCTCTTTAATGGTGGGTATTAAAGAAATCTGGACGCTCTTCAGAGATATTTCTAATATTTTAATCATAGGCATGTTTGTGTTTATCGCTATTTCTACAATCTTAGGTATTGCAAAATATGCTAATAAGCAAGCTGTAGTAAGTTTACTCACGGTAGCACTGCTCATCAATTTTAGCTTCTTCTTCACTCAGGTAGTTATAGACCTATCTAATTGGACGGCTGTACAAGCCTTTAAATCTATAACTCCAGAAGACACTCTCCCAAGATTCACTGTAGCCACCACGGTTGATACAGATAATAATATTATAAAATCTGAGGGTACCTACTCCATCTCATCATCTATTATGTCTGCAGTAAGGATACAGGACTGGAAGAATATGTTAGGGGTATTTTTAGTTAATTCTTTTGTATCACCAATAATGAACATACTCTTTGTAATTATGACATTTATATTATTGGCGGTCACTGCATTACTATTTCTTAGGATGGCCTTCCTCCTTATAGGTAGGTGGGTCATCCTTGTTATTTTAATGATGACGTCCTCCTTAGCATTCGCGGCGATGCTCATACCATCTCTCAATAAGTACTGGGTATATTGGCGTGATGGGCTTATATACAACGCGGTTGTTGCCCCAGTATTATTGGTGATGCTCTATGCCGTGGCTCTAATATCTGATAAAATCCTAACCACTTTCCCTAATACTCTAGGTACGTATAAGGCAAGTATGAAAGATCTCGGTACTCAGTTTTTTACTGGTGATGCGTGGTGGAGTGAGATTGGTATCAGTCTAACTGGCTCTATCCTTGTTATATTATTACTATATGCAGCCATACGCGTAGCCACCATGCTGGCAGACAACGCTGCAAGCTCTGCCGGTGGCCTCGGTAAAGCAATTAATGGCATCCTTGGAGGTATCCAAGGTTATGCCACTGCTGGAGTGGGCCACGCAACGTTTGGCACCATAGGCTGGGCAGGACGTGAGACAGTCGGCCGCGGCTTCCAAGCCATGTCTGCTTATGCTGACAGACAGGCGCAAAGCGCGACATCTAATTCATATTCGAGGAGACTATGGTCTGGTGTTCAGTCTGGTTTAGGTAGTATAGCAGGGCAATCTTTTGATATGAGGCAATCACAGTTGGCTAAAGACATATTTGGCAAAGGTAAGATGGGTGTCAATGCAAATGTTGGGAAGGCTATTACAGACGGCTTCCAAAAGATTGCAGACGCAAAAGATAAGAAAAACAAGGAGCTAGATGCCGCCCTAGACAAGAGAGTCCAAGCAGAGGCTGAAAAGGAGCTAGAAACAAAGAGTAGGATGAATACTATTGACCAAAAGGCGCATGAAGAGTCTATAGAGGCAACCAAGGCTCTGACTAATGAGGTAGAGTCTATGGCAGAGCAACAAGGAGAACTCACTAAAGAAATGTCTGAGAACTCAACTAAGTGGCAAGAAAAAGGAGATACTATAAAGCAAGAAGAGACAATCTTAAAAAAGGCCAAGCGAGAGAAAGACGATTTGACTGAGAGGCTTAAAAATGGTGGTGCCGGAGGTGCAATAACAAATACTGAGGCTGCCATCAATCAACAAGAGGCCCGTATAGAGAAAATCCGAAACGATATGGAAAGAGACCGAAATGACAGTAATCTATCAAATAATACTGAGGTAATACAGGACCACATAGACAATATCGCTCTAGAAACCTCACATCTGGATGACTTAAAGAATCTTCAGAGGTTAGACACTCTTATACCTGAAACGGAAAGTAATATCAGCAAAGCAGAAGGGGAGATTCAGGGTCTCACTAACATAATCAGAAATAATCAAAATCAACTTAACAAGCTCCGTAGTGATACAGCGTCTAAAGAGCAAGAGGTTGTGGTGAGTAAAAGAGCTACCACAGATATCAAGCAACGATTAGATGGTTATGACACTGAGTTGCGCAGCTACTCAAACAGACTCAGCAGCATGCGTGAACTTGATGCTTACCCAGAGAATTACAAGGAAGCGTTGCAGAAATTAACAGATGAAAGACAAGATAAATTAAACTTTTTAAATAGTAGCTCTGTAACAACAAAAGATGAGAGGCAAAAAATACAAGTAGAAATAGACAAGATAGCAGACAAAATAGTGAAATTAGATAAAAGCAAGAACTTGCGTGACGCTGCTCAAAATAAGTTGCGCAACCGTGTAGGTATGAGTAAAGGTGAGAGAGTATCTGCAGATATTAATAAGAAGACAATGGATGCCTTCAATAAAGTAATAGAAGGCCTGGACAAACCAAAGCCCGATGCACCTACTGCCTCTGATACATCAACTACAACCTCTTAATATAAATACTTATGTCAGAGAAATTGCCTACAAAGGAAGCTTGGAAACAGAAGCACCCTGATAGCTCTTACAAAAATAGGAAAGCTCTCTATGCTAATGATGAGTATATAAGTATATTAGGAAAAGACGGGCATAAAGCCGCTAAACAATACCGTGAGGATAATCCTCTCCGAACAATCTCCGGATACTCTGCCGGGGCTCACCGCAAGCGCAGAGAGCCAATATTTAAAGATATAATAGAATCCAAAAGAAGGCAAAAGGGTGCTAGTATCGCAGAAAGCATAAGAGATTTGCCCGAATCATCTGTAAGACTATCACAATCAGGAGAACAACGGTTCCAAGAACAGATCGTGACTCCATATAACTTTATTACAAAGTCTGATAAGCTGCGTAGAGAATTACACTTACTCACAAGACTTGTTGTTGGAATTGATTCACAAGATGAGTCTGATGAGGTTACTAAGGCCTCAAAGTTAGCTCGAATAAAAACCTTGCAAGAGGTGCTCTTAAATCGCATATTAAATTATTTACGCTATGGGAGAGGACTATCCAAAGAAGATGCCCACTTGAAAGCCTCAAATATCATCCGGACTGCTGCAGCTGTTGGCTACCATGAGGTTGGGTATGTCAAAGTTGGCGGTAAGAATCTCGAAGACATTCAGGCGATAGAGAAGGCCGATGATGAACCAAGTGGGGATGAGTCTACCCAACCAAACTATACAAGAGTCATAGATGATATAGATAAGATGAGAGAGGAGGCCGCACTAGTGTACCATCGCAAGCGGCTAAATAACCCTAATGCTAGTACCCCGGCAGGGCAAGAGTTTAATGTGTTGGTTAAGAAGTGGGGTAAACTAAAACAAGCATCTCTGTATGCAGCCGTCTATGGCTTGCCAATAGGTGGGGCATTGGTTGGTGGACTCCTCACAGGAGGCTCATCTCTATGGATACATGCATTGGCCGGCACAGTTGGCGGTGGTATTGTTGGCTCTCTAGGCTCAGCTTATGCTAAATATAGAGGCAGTAAAACAGGTAATAACTTAAATGACATCAAGGCCCTAGAGGGTATCAAAGAGATGTCCAAAGACCTAACAGATGGGGGCTACCTACAGCCTCCAGACTATAATACTGCACAAAAAGCGTGGCACTGGCTCTTTAATATCCAACCTCAGCGCGGAGTACTACATAAGCATATCACCGATGGGGATCTTAGAATTATTTTAAATAGAGGCAAAGAGAGCGCGGAGACTTTACAAAAGAGAGTTCGGCTAGCCGCCGCCATACTATATATGCTCACTGCGGCTGGGGTGGGGTATGCTCACAAAGGCTCTATTGCTGGATTATTCACCAGTCCAGATACTATTATTGCTAATACCCCTACTCCGCCAACCTCAGACATAGTTGAGGC
>CAZWWY010000037.1:0-5393 GCA_964637785.1 uncultured Candidatus Saccharibacteria bacterium | reverse complement strand
AAGATTTTGATTTAAGTAGAATGTCTTATAAGGAATACGTAGAGATGTATGGTGGTGAAATAACTAAAAATCAGTGGGAGGGTTGGCGCCAAAGACTCATTAATCCAAGTAATTTTGTATATTCTGATACTTGGGTTGATGGTGAGGCAAAGCAAGAAGAGATTGATGATGGGTATGCTTGGTACAATCCATGGGGGTGGGTGGTAGGCACCGCAAGCTGGGTTAAAGATATTTTTGTAGATTAATTATGCCAAAAAATAAAGACATAGAAGTAATTAAAAAATTCGTACGCTTGACAGACTATCTCTCTGTAGCACAGATATTTCTTAAAGATAACTTTTTATTAAATCGTTCGCTTGAGCAAAGTGACATAAAAGAGAGATTATTAGGGCATTGGGGTACTTGCCCAGGAATTAACTTAGTGTATGCAAATATAAATAGACTGATAAACAAGCATACAGATAACGATTTTTTATATGTTGTGGGGCCTGGGCACGGCTTCCCTGCCTTTCAGTCAAATCTATTTATAGAGGGCTCATTAGATACAACTCTTGCCGACGTGGTGGGCAACTTTAGCACTCCGTATGGCTACCCATCGCACCTTAACCCAGAGGCGCGTGGGGTGATACTTGAGGGTGGAGAGCTAGGCTACAGTCTCTCTGTGGCGGCAGGCAGTGTGCTAGATAATCCTAAGCTGGTGAATGTGTGCTTAATAGGTGATGGAGAGGCAGAGACGGGCCCCCTTGCGGCAAGCTGGAATGTAAATAGATTTATAAGTCCAAAGACTGACGGAGTAGTGCTGCCTGTACTGCACCTTAATGGCTACAAGATATCTGGCCCCACAGTCTTTGGCAGGATGAGTGATGATGAGATCTCAGACTTCTTTAGAGCTCATGGGTATACTCCTCTCTTTATAGACGCTGATAAGCAGACAGGAGACGAGGGTAGTCTTGTAGAGCAAAGTATAAGGACATTTGACCAAGCAATGCAGATGATACAGACGCTTAAAGCACAGGCCGGCAGTGAGCACGGCCTCGTAGCGCCAAGGTGGCCAGTGATTGTACTAAAGACACCAAAGGGTATGGGCGCGCCAGAAATGGTGGGAGAGACAAAGATAGTGGGCAATTGTGCATCACATCAGATAGTATTTAATAACTTAAAGGGCGATGAAGAGGAGAATATGCAGCAGCTTAAGCAGTTAGAGCAGTGGCTACAGAGCTACAATGTACAAGAGCTTATGAGTGTTGATGGTGAAGGCAAAATACAACTAAGCGCAGAGCTACAGAAGAATATACCAAGCGCAGGCAGGAGGCTTGGTGACTCTAAGTATGCACATGGCAAGTTGCGCGGTGACTTAGAGCTACCACTGGCGGGCTCTCTAAGCATCAAACTTAAGGAGAGAGGAGAGTTGGGCGAGGATGATGCCATGCGTATAGCTGGCAAGTATATGGCAGAGCTTTTTAATAAAAATAAAGAGGCAGCCAACTTCAGATTATTTAGCCCAGATGAGACATACTCTAATCATCTAGAGGCCGTCTTTGAGGTCACTGCGCGCGCGTGGCAATGGCCGATACAAAAGTGGGATAAGGACCTTAAGCAAGATGGTAGAGTTATAGAGCTGCTCAGCGAGCATACGCTCTTTGGTATGCTCTTAGGGTACACTCTTACTGGGCGGTATGGCTTCTTTGTGTCATACGAGTCTTTTGCCCCCATAGTGGCTAGCATGGCCGACCAATATATCAAGTTTGTGTCTGTGGCACGTGATGTAAGCTTCAGAGAGCCACTTGCCCCAGTGAATATCATACTCTCGTCTCTCTTAGAGAGGCAAGATCACAACGGCTTCTCTCATCAAAATCCATCTTTCATCTCTGGGATGCTTGACCACAGTAGCGATATTGTCAACGTCTATTTCCCTGCAGATAAGAACTTGATGATTGAGGCAATGGACATATCACTCACATCTAACAATGCCGTAAATGTGATAGTGAGTGGCAAGAAGATGAAGCGCAGTTGGCTCACGGTAGAGGAGGCTAACAAAGAGGCCGAGGATGGTGCCATGATTTGGGACTTCCTCTCTACTCCAAAGGAGCTTGGTGAGCCAGATGTAGTGGTGGCAACATGCGGAGACTATGTTACAGAAGAGGCAGTGATAGGAGTATCGCTCTTTAGGCAGAAGTTCCCAAATGTGAAGCTGCGCTTCGTCAATTTCTTTAAGCTTGATATGTTTGCAGAGAATTATAATTTGCATTGTGATGAAAATGCGTGCAAGGGTGACTGGCTTGCCAAGGCAGAGATAAATGAGAAGTATTTGACGCATAAGCAGCCCATCGTCTTCAACTTCCATGGTTATACAGCGACTATCAAGAAGTTGCTCTTTGACTACGGAGTCAGTGACAGGATAATAATAAATGGTTATGAGGAGCAGGGGAGCACTACAAGCCCCTTTGATATGAAGGCGCGCAACGGTCTCTCAAGATTCCACCTTGTTAAAGACATTGCTACGCAAGCAGCAAGTGTAGGGGTAATCACAGATGAGCAAAGAGCAGAGACTCACAGACAGATGGATGCAAAACTAAAGTGGGAGAAGGATTATATAAAAGAACATAAAATAGACCCACCAGAGATAACAAACTGGGGTTAAATGATTATGGATGACAAGAAACAACAAGGGATTTATACTTGGAGGCTTGGTTATGAGAAGTCTAAGCAAAAAGCTAAAAATATTTATACGAAAATAGGCAGAATACCATGCCCAGCATTAGATGATGAGATAGTCGCATTCAACAGTATTGGCCTGAAGCATTTAATGCGAAAAGGTAAGGATACAAGACCAAGAAACGAGCAAAAACGTAGGTTCGTACTGATTCCGTATCTTGAGAAGATTATTACTGATGTCAATGCCGTACTTGAGTTTAGAGAATATCCAGTTAAAGAAATTCAAAAAAGACACGGAGAGAAAGTTAAGATACAGTCATGCGCAAGGTTCTGGACGTTCATAGCAAATAGTAAAGATTGCCAAATCAAGGTTGTTGTCCGACAGGTCGGTAACGGACAAAAACACTTTTTTAGTGTTATGGGTGATAAGGTTTTTATAAATAAGGACAATAAACTAGGTAAAACTAAAAAGACCCACTCGTGATGAGGGGACTCTTTAGTGTACCTACCATCAACTTTAATGTCGATAGGGGCTGACGCCCCGCAGGTACATATGTATAATAACAATAAACAAAATCATGTCAAGTAATATCCTCACAGTGAATCCCGGCTCAACGGCTGTTAAGTACATGCTTTTTGGTAGTGATGGCAAGGTGCTTGATGAGAGGGTTTTTGATAGGAAGAGCGTGCCAGAAGCTCAGAGTGATGAGCGTACATGGTTGAGTGGCCTTGCTGCTAATAATGAGGAAGGTGTAGGCAAAGTTAGTATGCGTATAGTGCACGGCGGAGATATCGCAGGGCCAAAGGTGTTAGATACTGAGACGAAAATGCAGACAAGAGAGTATGCAAAGTTTGCCCCGATACACAACAATCTCGCTCTAGAGGTGGTGAGCTTGTTGCAAGAGGTGTTGCCAAGTGCAGAGATAATAGCTAGTTTTGACACTGACTTTCACACTACTATGCCACTCTTTGCAAAGACGTACCCAATTAATAAAAAGCTGGCAGATAAACACAATATCAAACGATACGGCTTCCATGGCCTTGCGCTGCGGTCTGTATTACAACAATTAGAGAAACTTAGAAGCTCAGCTTCTAAGTCAGAGAAGGTAATTTGCGTGCACTTAGGCGGAGGCTGCTCGGTGACGGCAGTGAAAAGTGGAGAGAGTGTAGACACCACTATGGGCCTCACTCCGCTAGAGGGTATCATGATGATAACTCGCAGCGGTAGTATTGACCCAAGTATGGTGGCATATATAGGAGAGAAGGAGGGGCTCACAGCATGGCAGGTAGTAGAGATGCTTAATAATGACTCGGGTTTGTATGGTATGACAGGCAGCAAGAATACACTTGATATAATAGAGCGCGCTAGTAAGCATCAAGAGCCAGAGAAGCTCGCCTTTGATATATTTGTAAGCCAGATAGTAAAGCAGATATTTGCCTACTATGGCACATTACAAGGCTGCGATGCGCTCACATTCTCGGGAGGCATAGGCTATGGCAATGCCTACTTGCGTAGTAGGGTACTAAGGCAACTAAAAATAATAGGAATAACAGAGCAAAATTCATATGCAATAAAAGCAAACGAGGCAAGAGTATTATTTGATAATGCCAAAACTTAGACATTCGATGTCTAAGTGCTTGTGCATAACTCATAGTTGTTGTATATTCTCAAGTACGAATTGTGCAACTTTGCGAAAACAAAGAATACAACTCGCGTTCTTTGTTGTGTTTAGAAAAAGGAGAGAATGAATGACGTTTACAGACAGGCTGGTAACAGCCATAGACAAGAAAAACAGTGTGCTGTGCGTGGGTCTTGATCCGCAGGTGCAGTATATGCCGGATTTCCCTGGCAAATATAACGGAGACATTAATGAGGCGACCAAAGCAATTCTCGCTTTCAACCTAGCGATTATCGATGCAATCGAGCCACATGCCGCGGCCGTTAAGTCGAATGCAGCTTTCTATGAAGGATATGGCTCAAAAGGCGTGGAAGTATTTGAGGAGACAGTATGGCATGCTAATAACAAAGGCCTTATTGTCATCGAGGACGCTAAACGCGGTGACGGTGGTGACTCTGCGGAAGCCTATGCTTTGGGTCACATTGGCAGCCATCAATTTGCGCCTATTGACGCTATGACAATCGATGGTTATATTGGCGATGCGTGCATAAAGCAATATGTTGACGTCGTCAAACGAGACGACAAGAATGGCATCTTTGTTGTCACCAAGACCTCTTTCAAGCCAAGCTCATTTATCGAGGATTCGGTGACCAAGAGTGGTCTCAAGGTCTGGGAAGAGTTGGCAAGGCGTGTTTATGTTCTTGGTATAGGTACAGAGGGGAAGTACAACTTCTCAAACGTCGGCGTCGTAATGGGAGCTACGTATCCTGAAGACGCAGACCGTATGAGAGAGCTTGTGCCGAATGGGTTCTTCCTTGCACCTGGCTATGGTACTCAAGGCGGTGGGGCTGATGGTGCTGTACGTGGTATACGCTCTGATGGTCTTGGTGTAATCGTCAATTCATCACGTGGCATTATTTTCGCATATCGCACCGCTGTCGGTGATGCGGTTGACTTCGCTAAAGCTGCCGGCTTGGCAGCAAAGAAGGCGAGAGATGACCTTAATTCCGCCATCCGGAGAAGGCTTAGGAATTTCTTAGAATAAGCCCCTTGCCTTGAACACAAAAAACAAAACGCCCACGGTAGCTTTAACCACAAGCTCTGCGGGCGTTTTATCAT
>CAZWWY010000036.1:0-5607 GCA_964637785.1 uncultured Candidatus Saccharibacteria bacterium | reverse complement strand
AGACCTAACAGACACAGTCAAGGTGAGGATAGTACCTAAGTGGGAGGAGGTTTAGCAATAAGAATAGGAGTGCAAGAAGATAAAGTATCAAACTATCAGTGGGTACCATTTGACTATGAGTTTAAGGATGTTGATATAAAAGAGGTTATTAGAAAAATAATAGCAAAGTCTTAACAATAAATTATGTTATAATCTTTGGCATATGACAACTCAAACACAGCAGCAAGACCGTGTGCAAATAGGATGTAACTATTTTAAAAGACCTGTATGGCAGAGGGCTTTGGCGTTGCCGTTAGTGTATATCCCCATATTGATATCTGTGCCGTTTATAATATTTGCGGTAGTTGTGGTACGGTTACATCTTAAATATACTGGAGCCAGTAATCTAAAAAAATATCCCGACTTCTTACCCGAGTGGTTGTCTCATAGATATAATTATTCAAATCAGGCAACGGGCAAAAAATTTATGATATCACGTTTTTTATGGAAGGTCTTCTGGTTATTTAATTGTAAGTTGTACTGTCCACTAAGTGTTGGGCTGATAAAATATCTGTTATATCTTGTACAAATTGTTGAGATTTGGTGGTGCCCATTTAATCACAGTAAAAAAGAGACTTATAAAGGTAGTGACATAGACCGATCTTATTGGCATATTTATCCTAAGGAACGCGCACTACTTAATGAAGAAGATAGAGAAAATCCAATGTGGAACTCAGATGCTAAAAGTAAAACTAATGACACATAATTATTACAATATGCAAGATAATTTACAATTTCGTAAAAAAACTAAGGTGTATAAGTTAAAATGGTATCAATATTGGGTACCATACGTGGTCTTATTTGTTACATGGCTCACGGCCCACCAACTTATACGTTTTTTTGTACACATGAAGGTGCTTGGCTCTGCGAATGTGCGTGAGGCAGAGAGGATCGCTAAGTACTATGGTGCTGGTATTGTATTTGCTATGAATCATACAAGTGAGTTGGATCCATTTTTTGCTACGTCTGCCGCTACACCATATTATAGTGCGTACCCCATGTTTTATGTTACAGGTAAGATGGGTTTGTATAAAGCACACAGAAAAGGTTTCAAAACATTAATTTACAACAGTGCTGTATTTAAGAGTCTAGGTTCTCAATATTTAAAAAGTGGTAATAAAAATTACGCAGTCTCCTTAGCTAGGCACATTAACTTATTAAAGGCTGGTAGGAGTGTATGTATTTTCCCCGAAGGCAAGATAAGTAGTGATGGTAAAATAGGAGAGTCACATGGTGGGCTAGGGTACCTGGCTTTAGAGACTGGCGCAGTAGTGATACCAATTACTGTTACAGGTGCATGGGGCATCACTATTAGAGACTTCTTTTTGCGCAAGCGTCAGGTCTCTATTCATTATGGAGGACCAATACATAATATAGATTTCAAGCCAGATTTGTCGTCAAGTAAAAACAAGTATCAGCAATATACAGATATGATAATGAAAAAGATTGAGAGTGTATCATAATTTGCTAATCCATAGATTGTGTTATAATCCCCAGTATGACATTACCAAAGACTCATATATTGACTGGGGCAACTGGGTTTCTTGGGAATAATCTTATACGAGAGTTTTTAAATCGGGGGGACAACTTAATACTTTTTGTACGTAGCAAAGACGGTATATCCGCTCATGACAGAGTGGTAGACTTTCTTAAACTCACTGACAGTGAGCTGCTTCAGGTGAGGGTATTTGATGTAGACATCTTACAATCAATAGAAGACCAGGTTACATCAAAAGATATAGTTGCAGTATTTGGCAGGGTAGATCACATATGGCATCTGGCTGCAAATCTGAGTTTTAGATTTGCAGAAAGAGAAAAAACAATAAATACGAATGTAGGCGGTACCAAAAAAATGACAGTGTTAGCAAAAGAGCTAGACGCACACTTGTTTTACTTCAGTACTGCATACATGCACGGCAAACGGGTGGGTAAGTTAAGAGAAACAGATGTAATCAAAGCTAAGTACAATAATCCATATGAAGAAAGCAAATATCTAGCAGAAAAATATCTACAAGGACAGATTGCCGGTGGATTATTGTGTACAATATTTAGACCGGCTATAATTTTTGATGCAACACCGTACCATCGTCAGGGTCATGTGTCTGGTTATTATGTACTACTACTCTCTCTGTGGAATATACGTAGAGGTTTAGCTAAGTTTACCAAACAACATAAAACGATTGCATTACTACTCGGTCTTTCAGTGAAAGATAATAAGACTTTAGTCTCTAAATATATACCATTTTTCACTGCCGATAGTCGCATGAATCTCATCTCAGTACAAGATGTATTAAAAATTATTTTTACTATCTATGATTCTCAAAACATAAAAGATAACAATACTTATCATATAGTGTCGCCAGTAGGGATGGATATTAAAGATGTAGTGAATGTGATGTTTGATACTCATAACATACGTATGGCCACAATCACGACATTTACGTGGGTAGTAAAATTTACTCTGCGTCTCATAAGAACTCTTGGGCATATTAGTAAGCTTTTTGCTGGATTTGGTAGAAAGATGCATTATTATGAATTTTATCTGATAAATACACAAGAGTTTGATTTAACAAATGTTTATTCAATCATTCCACAACAAGAGTATGAAAAAATGTTTGATAATGAGCTGGATGTATTAAGAGAAGCGTCTAAACGTTTCATTGAATTGTGGTAATATAAAATAGTATGATTGAGATGGAAGTGTTAAATGTTACTGATTTGGTACTCTTAGTATCTGGTGTTATCAACCTGATACTTGGGTTTTTTGTATTGATTCGTGACAGTAAGAAATCTGCGAATATATCATATTTTCTTATATCGATAGGAGTTTTTGTTTGGATAAGTAATTTGGTGCTATTTAATAGTTTTATTTTTAATAATACACTCACCCTCTGGTTTGCTATGATAGCTTATGTGGGTGGCTTATCTATCCCTATGGCAGCATTATATTTTGTAACTCACTTTGGCAAGGAAGTGTCTGGAAATAAGCACATGTTGTATGCTTTTGCCTTGTTATTTATTGTTCTTGCCGCTATTACGTTAGTACCTGGACTAGTGATAGATAGTGTAAGTAGAGTGAGCGATATATCATCTATGACTTATGGTCCATTATATATACCTTATGCTTCGTATCTTGCAGGAGTCTTTGCCATAGGATTCTTTTATTTATGGAAGCGTCATAATAGAGCATCTGGCCGTATTAAATCACAAGTACGATACTTTTTTATAGGGAGCATTATACCAGCAGCGATATCTGTAGTTACAAACTTGATATTGCCATACTTTGGAGATTTTAGATTCTTCATGGTGGGGCCATCTGTTATGATAATCATGACAACCCTAATTGGATATACAGTAATAAGACATGGTCTTTGGGACTTTAGAAGGATACTTGCTGAGATTTTCGTTAGTGTGCTTATTGTTTTGTCATTATTTAATTTTGTTATTGGAGAAAGTTACTTTAGTGCCACTGCTATTATTCTGTTTAAAATTATAGCTATTGCATTCACCACATTAACAGCTGTCATGTTATTGAATTCATTCAAAAAAGAGCAAAAACAAAGAAAGAAACTTAAAAAGCTCAATAAACTTCTTAAAGAGATGGATGAGAAGAAAAATGAGTTTCTTCATATCGCCACGCACCAATTGCGTGGGCCCATCACTAGCATACAGGGTTATGCCTCTTTAATCAAAAGTGGGGATTATGGGCAAATATCTGACAAGATACTAGAGCCACTTAAGAAGATACTCTCAGCTAGTAAAGCCATGTCAGACACTATAGAAGATTACATGAGCATAGCTCGTATAGAGGAAAATAACTTGACGCAGACACTCACTAATTTTAATCTTTGCCAGCTGGTTAAAGAGCGAGTAGATGAGCAACGTAATGTAGCAAAAGACAAGGGGCTCAAGATAGAGACTCAGCTAAAGAGTAGTGGCACGTGCTCAGTACATGCAGATAAGCATAATCTTACGCAGGTTGTCAATGCTCTACTAGAGAATGCAATAAAGTATACAAAAGAGGGGGTCATCACAGTGAGCTCAAAGCTCATAGATAAAGAGGGTATAGGTAAGTTTGTACAAATTAGAGTAGTGGATACTGGTATAGGTATACCCAAGGGCGAGATTTCTCAGATATTTGAGAAGTTCTCAAGGGCGAGTAATGCAAAAGAGGCAGATGTCTCTGGTACAGGCATGGGACTCTTTATAATCAAGAGTCTTATGGAGGCCAATGGTGGCAGCGTATCTATAGCCTCAAAAGGAGAGGGCAAAGGCACAACCTTCACCATAGAGTTGCCGTTAGCACATCAGAATTAATACTGATTTAATTCTGATGTGATAGTTGATAGTGCCAGAGCTTGATGGTATTATGTGTGCATGACAGATTACAATAAATTATATACTCCTGGTGATTTAGACAATCTGAAGATTAATACTGTCGTAGAAATCTCAGAGAAGTCTATATTAAAGATTGAGTATAATAGAGACAAGGGCACATTTGAGCTTGATAGAGTAGAGCCGGCAATCTTTGCTAAGCCATCTAACTATGGCTTTATCCCAGCGACATTAGACGATGACGGTGATGAGCTAGATACACTCCTAGTTACCTCAGAGCCAATCCCTACGGGGGTGGTTGTAGAGGCTAAGATTTTAGGAGTACTCAACTTTGAGGATGGAGGAGAGAAGGACCATAAAATAATCTGCGTGCCAGCAACTGATTATGATAATGGAGACCGTATTAAGAGTTTAGACGATTTAGGAGAGACTTGGAAGAGCAAGATAGAGTATCACTTTAGCACCTACAAGGACCTTCGTAAACGAGGTACAACCAAAGTCCTTGGCTATGGTGACTCCACTGCTGCAATTAAGGTCATTAATGAGTGTATTGAGCGATATGAGAATCAGTAGCACATGTTTGAATAAAGATTATGCAAGACTTATTGACCAAACAGGAGTTTGATACACATGTAAAAAACAAAAATCTGCGCATAGCCTTTATAGGCATGAGTAATGCGGGTAAGAGCTATCGCTCTAAGGTCCTTAAGGGAGAGTTAGGCTTTATGTGGTATGAGGTAGACCAAGAGATTTCTAACAAGCTTGGCTTTAAAGATGTAACAGAGGTTGCAGAGTGGATGGGAGAGCCAGGTGATACAGACTATGCAGACAGAGAAGTGGAGTATATGCAAAAAAAGGCAGAGTGCACTTATTTACGTGACCTAGATACAGATGGTAAGAATCTGGTTTTCGATACTACGGGGAGTGTTATATACTTAAGTGATGAGATTAAAGATTGGCTGCGTGAGCAATGTCTTGTGATTAACCTAGACGCCGGAGAAGATGCAATACCCAAAATGCTAGAGAGGTACTTAGAGCATCCGAAGCCCGTGTCTTGGGATGGATTTCTAACTAGAGAGGGTGGGGAGAGTGAGGGCGAGGCACTAGAGCGCTGCTATCCATTACTGCTGTGTGATAGACTAAAAAAGTATCGTAAGTTTGCCAATATTAATATCCCAGCTACAGAAGTTTATAATAAAACCGCATCAGAGACATTAGATATTATTAAAAGTT
>CAZWWY010000035.1:0-5631 GCA_964637785.1 uncultured Candidatus Saccharibacteria bacterium | reverse complement strand
CATGAGGCCCGACCCACTTCACTCTTATACAGAACGAAGGATACAAGCTGTTGGCAAGAATAAGAGCCATCGCTACATATTTATAGTATTTACTTATAGAACAAAGTTAAAACAAAGATATATACGACCAATAAGCGCGAGATATATGCACCAAAAAGAGACTAATAATTATCAAACATATGAAAAAGAATAAAAAACAATTCCCCTATCTGGCGACAGACAAAGAAGCAGAAGATTTTGTGGATACAGCAGATTTATCAGAGTATGATTTTTCTGATTTTAAAAAAGCCCACTTCGAGTTCGCGCCTAAATCAAAGTCAGTGAGTTTACGCTTGTCGGACAGTTTATATAATGCTACCAAGCAAACCGCCACATCTAGAGGCATGAAGACGCAGCAATTTATGCGTCAGGCACTTGAGAACGCTATTGCGGCGTAACAAAAAGCCCGGCGTGAGCCGGGCTTTTTGTATTTGCAGCGTTTACCGTATGTAGTTTATTACTACTTTTATTACACCATTTTAACATCTATTGATACTCCAGATGGGAGTGAGATGTTAGTGAGAGCCTCTATGACCTTGGCCTCTGGATGCAATATATCTATGAGTCTCTTGTGTACACGCATCTCAAACTGTTCTCGCGCGTCTTTATGGACGAAGGTTGAGCGGTTTACAGTGTACTTTTTAATCTCGGTAGGCATCGGCACAGGGCCACGGACCTCAGCATCAAAGCGCTTTGCTGTGTCTATAATCTGCTTTACAGATATATCTAGCAGCTTGTGCTCATAGGCGCGTACGTGTATGCGTAGTTTCTCTTGAGTTGACTTTTTTACCACTTTCTTTGCTGTTGTCTTTTTCTCTACCATGATTAATTTTTATTGTTAATGTACAATTATGTGCCAGTAACCTAGCACAGACTCTTTATAACCACAAGGTAATGGCTTATGCCACTACCTTAGTTACAACGCCAGCACCAACTGTGCGACCTCCCTCGCGTACAGCAAAGCGCATCTTGTCTTCAAGTGCGATAGGGCCAACAAGCTTAACCTTGAAGGTTACGGTGTCTCCTGGCATCACCATCTCTGTACCATCTGCAAGAGTAACCTCTCCTGTAACGTCTGTAGTTCGGATGTAGAATTGTGGCTTGTAGCCAGAGAAGAATGGTGTGTGACGACCTCCCTCCTCTTTAGTAAGGATGTATACCTCAGCCTCAAACTCGGTGTGTGGAGTTATAGAGCCCTTGGCAGCAAGTACTTGCCCGCGGTGTACGTCGTCCTTCTTAGTGCCTCTTAGTAGGATACCGGCGTTGTCTCCTGCCAAGCCCTCTTGCAAGTTTTTGTTAAACATCTCGATGCCTGTAACTGTGGTGAGTGTAGTATCTTTGATACCAACTATCTCAACCTCCTCGCCTACAGTAACCTTACCGCGCTCGATGCGGCCTGTACATACTGTGCCGCGCCCCTCTATAGAGAAGATGTCCTCAATAGGCATAAGGAATGGCTTATCTAACTCACGCGCAGGTACCTCAAAGTACTCATCCATAGCTGTTGTAAGCTCTAGCACCTTCTCTACCCACTCGTCTTTCTCTGTAGCCTCTACTGCCTTAAGAGCTGAGCCACGGATAAATGGGGTGTTCTCTCCATCATACTTGTATTGAGTAAGGACCTCACGGATCTCCTCCTCTACTAGCTCCATCATCTCCTCGTCTACGTCTGGCATGTCTGTCTTGTTGATAAATACGATTATCTTAGGTACGCCAACCTGCTTAGCAAGCAATATGTGCTCACGCGTCTGTGGCATAAGGCCGTCTGTAGCCGCCACCACAAGGATAGCACCATCCATCTGGGCAGCACCTGTAATCATGTTCTTGATGTAGTCGGCGTGGCCTGGTGCATCAATGTGAGCATAGTGACGGTTAGCCGTCTCATACTCTTGGTGTGAGAGAGCAATAGTAATACCGCGCTCCTTCTCCTCTGGAGCGTTATCGATGTCATCGATACTTGCCTTCTTAACATTCTGCCCATCTAAGAACAGAGAGTTAAGGATTGCCGCAGTAAGCGTTGTCTTACCGTGGTCTACGTGACCAAGTGTACCCACGTTGATGTGGTCTTTGTCGCGATTAAATTCTTCAGCCATAATATATAATTAATTAATGGTTCTGGGCGACCTTTGCTTAATCCGCGAGAACGGACAGTAAACAAAAGTAACCCTTGATAATAATATGCACAACCAAAGGAGGCTCTGCATGTGCCCCATATACTATCAAATAGTGCAGGATAGTCAAACAAAATTCTAACCTAAACAATCTGTATCGTACGTACAACTCTTTTTGCAGAATTAGTACTGTGTTGCGCTATGTAGTCGTGAATTTTTCGAAGATCCTCAAATGAGGCGTGTGAATACACTACTTCCATATTGATGCAAGTTTGCTTTCTTGTATTTTCTTATCAAACTCGTCTTGAGTGTATACTCGGCCTGCAGCGATATCACGTAATCCACGATTGACTCCAGCTTGCTCTGATTTTGTCATTTTGTATACACCACCAGACTCTTTAGTAGGAGACAGTTTTGTCAATTGCTCTTCTAGTAAGTTTACTCGAGATTCTAATTGTGTGATTGTTGTCATATTTTAATTGTACTATCTTTCTTAGTAAAAGCTATAGTCAATTCAATCAACAAACAACATAAGACACGGCGCGTCCTATGTTTAGAAGGCGGGTTTACCATTCTCCATTACTTTTTTCAATGTAAGGAGTTCTTTACCAGAAAATGGGTCTTTTAAGTCTGTTTCGTCATGCATCCATTCAGTATAAGTGAGTTGAGTTCTGTTATTATCAAGTTTTTTGTATCTGTAAAGTACTGCGTAGTCATCCTTGATAGCTGTAAGTTCAAATAATTTATCCTTCTCCCACCCTGTGACAAAATATGCACCGGTGTCATTTTTATAGTTTGTGCCAAGTTCAACATCTTCTGATTCGCGAGTTTCATGCACACCAAGCCAGCTGAATGTATTTTTACGAATTCATTTTCTTTCATATCGCTATAGATTATTTGTGAAGAAGCCCACATCAAGAACCAATTTATATTAGATCCTGATGTGGACCCGACGAGACTTGCACTCGCTTCCTTGGGTGTCAATGCCAAGATGTTACTCTATACACTACGGGCCCGGATCCACAGAAGTAGTATACACCAGATTGGCAGACAAACAAAAAACACCCCATTGCTGAGATGCTTTTTGTTGACACCCAATTTTAGCTCGTAGTGAGAGCTCTTGGTACTTGTATTATAACAGAAGTTAATACAAAATGTCAAGGCTATTTGCGTGTTAGTTACGCAGTTCGTGCTTTAGCTTCTCTAGGTATTCTGAGGCTGCTGCCTGACCTCCAAGGCCAAATGCCAGCCCAAACGCTAATGAGAATGCCACCACAACACCAGTGAATAGTGTGTAGATAAATGATGCATCAACACCAAGCTGGGCGAATGCTGTAAGAGCACCCATCACCCATATAGCCCACTTGCTTAAGTTGCCTATAAAGCTAGCAGACTCCACGTCAGCTGCTCTGGCAGAGCTAGTGACTATACTGTTTACAAATCGTGCCACCACAGCGGTGATTATCAAGATTGTAGCAGCTAGTATAACCTGAGGGAAGATCACGCGCAGTGCATCCTGCAAGAATGTGGCCGCTTGGCCAAGCCCAAGGATGTTAAGTGAGAACATCAAGAACACGATGATAATCAGCCACTTAACGAGTGCGCCCATAAAGCCCGCAGAGTTTAGCTTAACTCCTGCTTTGGTTAATAAGTCTTCTGCACCTGCATAGCGCAGAGCCTTATCTAGCTTGATAGCACGGAATATCTGAGATATCACGCGCGCTAATATCACTCCCAGTAGCCAACCTATAGCTAAGAAGAGTATTGCACCGACAACATTCGGTACGAAGTTGACAAATGTACTAAGCACGTCTAGAAATGCGCCATGGAGTACATCTGCCCATGTAGTAATTAACATAATTATTATTTTATTAAATCCGGATTTATAAATTACATACCTCAGCTTAAGGTATGTTTAACTTGTTCGACCTGCTTAGATTATACCACTGTATATTGTGCACCAAGAGTGATACTGTGGACAGCGGCACACTATAGACCGAGCCTATTGAGGAGCTTCTTGTGTGGAGAGTCAAATATATCGCATATTAGCTTATCGCGCATGTCTAGGCGATATTTAAACTCGCTAGTGGTAAAGACGGTATAGCGCAAAGCTTGGCCAAGCTCCGCCTCTGTGGCGCGTATGGCACTTTCTAACACTCTGTGCTTTATGGTGTCTCCAATTATGAGGATGTCTACTCTGCTAGTATTATCTTGCAAAAATACTCCAGAGATTATCAATGCTTTAATCCGCCCAGCTTTGCGCACGCGTTTAGAGAGGTCATTGCCTTGCTCACTACTAACCTGCGTGAGTAATGAGCGCATGGCTGATAAGTACTCAAAGTTTGGGTTGAGTGAGTATGCAGTGATGAACTTTGGTGCAGCCTTCTTGCCCTTGCCTACTTTTGCCGCTTGCCTCACCTTAGACTTACGCAAGAAGCCGATACTCTCGAGGAGTTTAAGCTCTTTTTGCACTGTTACCTTGAGAGTCTTAGAGAGCTTGGTGATATCTGCGATAGTAAGAGAACTCTCTGGAGTGGCTAAAAGTAGGCGCATAATCTTAACCCTGCCTGCAGAGCCAAAAAGTTTCGCTAACGGGTCTTTCATCGCCATATGAGCGCATTATAGCACAGCGAGTAATACATACCACATCAGTATTAATACAGATTTAATTCTGATGTATATACAATAGGTTGACATTTTTTGTTGGGTTGCTATTATGATGATTATGCAAGATAAGCAAATCAAATGGGATGAAGATAAAAATATCTTGCTAAAAAAGTATAGGCAAATATCATTCGAGGAGATACAAATTGCAATTGAAGGAGGTGGGCTGCTTGCAACAATCCCACATCCGAATAAAAAGAAGTACCCACACCAAAAGATGTTTGTAGTATTGGTAAATGAGTATACATTCTCAGTGCCATTCGTAGAGAACAAGATAGAGATATTCTTAAAAACAGCGTACCCGAATAGAGAGTTTATGACATTATTAAAATAACTAACTTAAGTAAATATGACTAAGACTAAGATAAAAAGCGAAAACAAAATAGATTACGATAAAATGTCAGATAACATTAAGTATTTTGATAATGAGGAGCGAGATTTAGTAGAGTCCTTTAAGAATGTAAAAGTACCAAATAAAATAGATAAAAAATCACAGGTACATTATAGTAAAATCTTCAAGAATGCTCGGAGAAAGTCTGAGCAAATTAATATCCGCTTGACTACGCAAGATTTATTTAGCTTCAAGTCGAAGGCTGTTGCGGCTGGTATACCGTACCAAACACTGCTCACATCACTAATCCATAAATATAATATGGGCAGATTGGTTGAGGTCACCTAATTTGAAATTTGAGATGATATAGAAACAAAAAAGCGAGGTCGAACCTCGCTTTTTTGTTTGCATTGAGTTGCTTGTGTAAGTGTATTACTTAAGCTCTACGGTGGCACCTGCCTCCTCTAGCTTTGTCTTCCACTCATT
>CAZWWY010000034.1:0-5836 GCA_964637785.1 uncultured Candidatus Saccharibacteria bacterium | reverse complement strand
GGTAAACTATATCACTATGTTAGAATACCGCAATGTCAGACAATCAACCTAAACAGCCATCCCACCTACAACAACTCAATAATAAGCAATTGGAGGCTGTGACGCATACACATGGCCCATTACTCATAATCGCAGGAGCGGGGGCTGGCAAGACACGCACCATCACACACCGCATAGTACATCTTATAAAGAGTGGTATAGCTCCAGAGAATATACTTGCAGTTACTTTTACAAATAAAGCCGCCAAAGAGATGCGCGAGCGTATGCGTGCCTTGCTCAACGCAGATAGTGAGATTAACAGACCAATCAACGCGCTCAGTAGTGGTATGGCAATGCCCTTTATGGCCACCTTCCACTCTCTTGGTGTGCATATCTTGAGAGAGAATGCCACAACGCTCGGCATACCGCGCAACTTCACCATCTTTGATAGAGCAGACTCGCTGCGCGCTATTAAAAATGCTCTTAAGAGGCTTGACTACGACCCAAAGCAGTACGAGCCCAAGACGATACTCAGCATAATCTCAAAGGCTAAGGGCAGCAACATAGGGCGAGAAGAGTTCACCGGCTCTGCGGGTGGCCAAAGCTACTATGGCGAGATAGCCGCCAAGGCGTGGCAAGAGTATGAGCAGACACTTGTCAAAGAGGGCTCACTAGACTTTGATGATTTGCTAATAAAGACCCATGATCTCTTAGCGCAAGACCAAGACCTGAGAGAAAAATACCAAAAAAGGTGGCAGTATATACACATAGACGAGTACCAAGACACTAATGCAGTGCAATACGACCTCATCAAACTACTGGTGGGCAGCAAGCAAAACATCTGTGTTGTTGGAGACCACGATCAATGTGTGTACTCGTGGAGAGAGGCCAAGCCTGAGAATATTGATTACTTTGAGAGTGAGTTCAATAACGTGCAAACAATACTACTCGAGCAAAATTATCGCTCTACGCAGAATATCCTTGCAGCTGCCAATGATATAATTACTAAAAATATAAATAGAAAAGATAAAAAGCTCTTCACAGAGAATGCTGAAGGCGAGAACATCAGTGTATATGGTGCATACAGTGCCGGAGACGAGGCGCGCTATATAGTAGGCGAGTGCGAGCGACTCATAAGTGATGAGGGCGTGGCACCGCGCGACATGGCAGTACTCTACCGTGCCAACTTCCAATCTCGCGCACTTGAGGAGCACTTCCTCTACGCTGGAGTGCCTTACCAAGTGCTTGGCACCAAGTTCTTTGACCGCAAAGAAGTAAAAGATGTGCTTAGCTACTTGCGAGCTGCACTCAACCCAAGGAGTACGGTAGACTTGGCGCGCGCCGTCAGCAGCCCTAGCCGTGGCATCGGCAAGATGACTCTCACTAAGATGCTTGACGGCACGGAGCACACTCTCGGCCCAGCCCTGCAAGAGAAGGTGCGTAAGTTTAAGAATCTCCTCACAGAGGTGCGGCAAGTAGCTGCTACTAAGAAGCCATCGGAGGCCTTCACCCACATCATCAAGGCCAGCGGCATGGAGAGTAAGTATAAGAGCGGCACAGAAGAGGAAAGGGAGAGGCTCGAGAACCTTAAAGAGTTAGTGACACTCGCCACCAAGTACGACAACTTAGAGCCTATTGAGGGCATAGAGCATATACTCCAAGACGCCGCTCTAGCCACAGACCAAGACGAGCTAGAGGAGGATAATAATGCAGTAAAGCTGATGACAGTGCACGCTAGTAAAGGGCTTGAGTTTGATTATGTGTTTGTCACAGGGCTAGAGGAGGGCCTCTTCCCCCACGCAAAGATGGGTGACGACGAGGTGGATGACGAAGAAGAGCGGCGCCTCTTCTATGTAGCCATTACGCGCGCTGGGAGCAAGCTCTACCTCACCCACGCAATGAGCCGCACCATATACGGCAGCGAGCAAGCCAACATCCCAAGCCAATTCTTTAATGACTTAAGCCCGAGTTATATAGAAGATGCCCGCGCTGCACTAGTTGGAGATGGAGGAGCAGGAGAGAGCAACGGCAAAGTAGACTTAATAGACTTCTAGTATAGATACTTGCAAAGTGTATCCCATTTGTGCTACACTTTGTATGTTAGTTAATAATTATAATATTATGAATACAATAGCAGTTACAAAAAGTGCGTTTATACGAGTTAGGATAGAACCTGATCTAAAAAGAGAAGCAGAAGAACTTCTTGCATCACTTGGACTTACACCATCGGAAGCCATCACTTTATTTTACAAGCAAATTATTCTTCATGATGGCCTGCCATTCTCAATAAATATCCCCACTAAACCTAAAAATAATGAAAGCTAAAAAAACATTAGGGCAGAATTTTCTTAAGAGTCCTGCTGTTGTACGCAAAATGGTAGAGGTTGCCAATGTCCAGAGCGGCGCTCTGGACACAGTTTGTGATACTGTGCTGGAGATTGGCCCTGGTAAGGGTGTGCTCACCAAGATATTACTCGACACCGGTGCTAATATAATAGCAGTAGAGAAGGATGCTGAGCTTATACCAATACTTAAAGAAAAGTTTGCAGAGCAAATTAAAAGTGGCCAGCTAACATTACTCAATCAAGACATCATAGACTTTGCAAAGCAAATTGGACCGAGAGGCTCTCTCGCCAAAAGTTACAAAATAGTAGCCAACATCCCATACAACATCACTGGGGAGATTTTACGCACCTTCTTAGAGTCTGCGCATCAACCGATGAGTATGACGCTGTTGGTACAAAAAGAGGTAGCTCAGAGGATTGTTGCCAATAACAACAATAAGCGTGGCAAAGAGAGTATCTTGAGTATAAGTGTAAAGGCATATGGAGAGCCAAGATATGTACAGAAGGTGCCAGCCATGCTCTTTAACCCGGCGCCAAAGGTCGACTCGGCAGTATTGCATATTGCAAATATTTCTAAAGATTTCTTTACCTCATATAACATCACGGAGGAGCAATTCTTCACAACTGTCAAGCAGGGCTTTGCTCAAAAGCGCAAGAAGCTTACAAATAATCTAGATATAAAACCAAGGGTATTAACTAAGCTAGGGTTAAGTGCAGACACAAGAGCTGAGAGGCTCACAAAAGAAAGTTGGGCGCAGCTCACTCAGCTCATTATTGAGAAGACCCCATCATAAGCATAAGCAGCCCTGCGTGAGTAATAAACGGGAATATGCTCTGTAAGCAGATGATGCTAGGCCCGGCACTGCCTAGGAGCCACTGCCCAGAGCGCGTAGGCGGGCCAAATGAGTATGTCTGCGTCACCTCTGGGCTCCATAAGTATGGCCCTCCTCTTGGAGGTCCCAACACCGCATATATAACATTATTTACACATGGTATTATAATCCCTGTGGCACCCCCAAAGTAGATTATTGCCTCTGCACGTGGAGCTATAAGCAATAGAGCAAGCACTGTCACTACCATCAACTTCTTTAGGTTATTCATCTTCACACTATACCACATGCCAAGTGTCAGATATAATACATAGTATGAATACTAAAAGTAAAATCATATTTACACTTGCTGCGACATCGCTCTTTTGTATCATCGCTGTAGTTTTATATCTATACTTTATACACAATCCTCAAGATGGTGAGCTAACATATAGTGATGTGCCTATATTAAATAGTGAGCGAGCTACTAACCCAAACGTCTTTATCAATAACCCTAAGTCGACTGTCTCTCGCTCTATACAAAAGACCTTTACAGATTGGCAAAGCTCTGCAGAGATTAAACATGCAAAATATTCTCCAGCAGACTCGAGTACAACACCTAGCTCGCAGCAGTACTCTATCCCCAAGGTTAGCCAAGAGCAGTCTACAGTAATCACTGAGTCTAAGTCTAATAGTTGGGGCAGCGATATTTGGGAGTGGATACCAAAAAATATCAAGCGCACGAACATAAGGCCCGAGGCCGAGCCTCCAGAGCTGGTGGTGATACGCTCATTTGGCAATGCATATGGCTCTACAATTAAGCGCTTTACTGCCACTCTCGGAGACCAGCCAAAGGTTATGAATAGCTTTATGCAAGGCCGCGGCACAGAGGATAATGTGACAGACATGGTCTCAATGGGTCAAAAATATATTGACATCACAGAGACTCTTACAAACTTGCAAGCACCGGCCGGCTTTGAGAGTACGGCTCTATCTCTCTCTAATGCATATAAGGCGGTGGGAGAGGCTACTATAGACCTATCTAAGTCTGGTGATGACACAGATACAATAGAGCGCATATACTCCTACAACACTGTAGTAGAGGACTTTGCTAAGAGCTACTTGGCACTTGTAAACCTCTTTGGCGCTTATGGTGTCAAGTTTAGCAAAGGCGAGGGTGGGGATATATTTATGCCACCAATGTAGAGAGAAGTGCTATAATGAGCGGATGGATACTGGATTAAAGATAAGCAAACGTCTAATATTGGCCAGCATATTTGGCATAGTGCTTATGGGCTCTGCTCTCTACTATACATCGCAAGAGCCTAAGGCAGCTAACATAGTAGATAATAATACACAACAAAATGTTGATGACTCAATACAAGACACTGCTAAAACTGAGGAAGGAGCAACTAGAGAGGTTACAGAGCCTCAAGACGACACTTTATCAAAGACAGACCTTCTCACCAGTAATCTCCTCAGCCCATACTTAGCCCAAATCAAACAAGGCACCTACTCTCCTACGTCAAAAGAGAGTATCGTCGCAAATGCTACTGAGCAAATGTTTACTCTCGACTTTACTCCTCTTCAGCCTCAAGACATCTTAACAACATCTAACATAAGCACAGAGAGAGCGTCTGCCTATAAGCAAGCATTATATACTGCTGTGCAGCCTCTCTTTGCCCTGTCGGAGTATGAGCTCACTATATATGCAAGAGCCATACGAGACAACTCTGAGGCCGACTTTGACTCCTTGCAGAGCATCGCCACAATATACAAAAAAGCTGGTGATGATGTACTCACCATAGTGGCTCCTCGAGATGTGTCAGCGGTACACTTGGCAATCATCAATAGTCTTTATAAATTTTCAATAGTGTTGGGTGAGCTAGCAAAAGGCTATGACGACCCGGCAGCGAGCCTCGCGGGCTCTGGCCAATTTAATACCGCAGAGGAGGAGGTAGGGCAGGCATTCAGCCAACTGCAAACTTACTTTATACTAAAGGACGTAGCCACAACAGAGATATGATATACGCACAAGCCAAACTCATAATGTGCTCTAGGCTTGCCATTTTGAGCGCCTTGCTGTTGCTATCATTAGTGCCTCTCACATCACAAGCACAAGTGACCGATACCGATGCGATAAACCAAGTCTCAGACAATCTCTCTGCAGGACTAGATAATGTAGTACCAAGCGGATTTAGTAATGATGGTATATACGGTTGTACTGGTGGTGGCTATGGCTCTGTTGGGCTCGCACATGCTAGAGGTATATTTGTACCTGTGTCTGAAGAGGCCGTGGCACAAAATACCCACACCCTACTATACAAAGAGTGTATCTTAGACGCCATCACATTAAGGGCCAAAGAGGCCACTGTAGCCGCTATAACCAAATCCACCTTCCAAAGAATCAACCAAGGTCCTGATGGTAAACCCCAATTTATAGATAGTATCGAGGAGGATATCCAAGAAGTTGAAGATAAGGTGGTGGAGAAATTTTTAAAAGGTAAGCGTACAGAGGTTATTTTTGAACCTTTTAGACAAGAGATACGACAAAGTCTCTATACAGATTACCAATTAGCCACTCACAAACCTGAGGATGTCTACAAGTCAACCGTGCCTGAGGACAAAAGAGAGGAGTACCTGCAATATACTGAAGGTGCCGGCAAGTTTAGCTGGAATATGTTTATGATAGCTACTCAACCA
>CAZWWY010000033.1:0-6093 GCA_964637785.1 uncultured Candidatus Saccharibacteria bacterium | reverse complement strand
ATATAAAAAACGGCTTATCTAAGCCCTCCCAAACGGCTCACCGCGGTGAGCCGTTTGGGATTAGTCATTTTATTTGCTTTTTTATAAAAAAGTACTTATAGTAATACCAGACTGCAACCAAAAGACAAAGGAACAATCAGATGTCTATACCCAAGATTTACGAAATATCTTTTGTTCCTTATAATAATGCAGAAGGAACAAATATATCAATAGTATTTACTATTGATACGAAGCACTTTGAGAAAATTAAGGAGTTATTAGCGCAAGCTGTACAAAATGACGTTGCACCGTCTAAAAAATATTTTGGCAGACATATGAAGTTTTGTATGTTTGAGGAAAACCTCTTTACATACTACGAATTTGGATACGGACGAAGCGGTGAAGTTGTCCACAATGGACATACTACAGATTTCGTATTCCATCTTCCGAAAAACTACCCTGTGCGAAATATGGTACGTACAATCAATTTATTGGTAATGTCTCTAAATTATATCCTGTTTGACAAAATGGGAGATGAAATAGAAAGTGACCAAATGTTACGCCTGGATACGATTGCAACTCACGGGATGCATGGACACTCCATAGGTGGTGATGTATTTAACAAATTGTTTGCGTGGCTTCGTCTATACGGTGACACAATACCTGACAAAGAGCCTAGCGCATTCACGACACTCACACTGCCGGAAGTAGGGGGCCATATGCGTACTGTGTGGAACCACATAATGGGTGATAATCTAAAGGAGTACCTGCATGAGTGCAGGGCGCATATTTTGGTCGATGGTCGGTTTATCTTAACGTGTCCAGGTGATGCATGTGATGTATCTATATATCCTGACTTACTTGGCCATGGACCATCTGGTAGAAATTTTGTGCAATTTGCCTGCCACAATCTAGACACTCCTTATCAACAAGTCACTCTGTTAGCAGGACTGGCCACATTGTGTGACCTCGCTCGAACTAGCTAGAGTGCAACAAGACTCAAAAGGAGCCCGTCTTCTTTTGGGCTCTTTTTATTTATATTGCCTTTATTACTTTCTATTCAACGCAAGCTCTATGATGTGCTCTAGGAACTCCTTTAAGTTTGAGCCGACTGTGTCTATTGACTTTGGTAATAGCGAGCTCTCTGTGAGGCCGGGCAGTGTGTTAGCCTCTAAGAAGTACAAGCCGTGTGGAGAGAGTATAAAGTCGGAACGCGAGTAATGGCGCAGCTCAAGCGCGCAGTGCACCGCCTTTGCCGCCTCTTCTATTCTGCTCTTCTCTGCTTTGGTGAAGTTGGCTGGGCATATCTCTTGCGCGCATAGTGCAGTATCTGTAGAGTACTTGGCCTCATAGTCAAAGATCCCACCCTTCTCCTTTGGTGGGATTATCTCTATTGGAGGCAAAGCATAATGCTTCTCTCCGCGGTAGTCCTCTACCACACCGCATGTAGTCTCCCTACCGAGGATCATCTGCTCTACAAGTACGGGGTAGCCACCAACCCTTGCCACATACTCTATTGCCCCTGCAAGCTCAGTGACACTCTTGGCAACAGCAAGGCCTACTGATGAGCCTCCCAAGGCTGGCTTTACAATATATGGAGGTCCAAAGCGCGCAAAGATGTCTGCAGTAATAGCATCATAATCATCTCCGTCATCCTCTCTCACCACATAATGCTCGGGGAACTTGACCATAGGCAATGCCGAAGCGGCAAAGCGTGCCCTCGGCTTATGCATAGCAAGAGCAGACGCATAACTACCAGAGCCAGCAAAAGGCATGCCGAGCTTCTCTAGCACACGTTGCACGGTGCCATCCTCTCCATACTCTCCGTGCATGGCTATCACGACCACGTCCACTCCCTTGAGAGCATCTGCCTCGCACATTGGTATACCGCTCCTATGCCACTTGCCTGCCTTGTCTATCAGTATGTCTACCACAATACGCACGTCATCTGCGGCACTCTCCTCACCGTCATCAGCCAAGGCATTGATGATGGCTGCCCCCGTCTTGAGAGACACCTCGTACTCACTAGATGGGCCCCCACGGAGCACTGCTATGCGCAAATTTTTATTTATTTTGCTCATTGTTGATGATTATAACATATTTAGTAAGACTCATTAACGCCTTAGCCACTGAGCATCTTGTCGTACTAATAATCGCCCTGCTTTATTACTGTCTTGTATTAATTCCTTAACCGCCTTTTCTAATCTGATACCCCCTTGAGAGCCTTTAACGAGTACAACGTCTCCTGCGACAAGCTCTTGCGCTACAGCCTTGCCTATCTTGCTGGCTTGCCCCTCACTATACATATATACACTACCATCAGGTAGACCCTCCTCTATAGCTGAGGCTGCTAGCAGCTTGGCCTGCTCTCCAATAGTATAGAGCTCATTAGCAACATGTGCCACTTGTGCGCCAGCCCTGCGATGCTCTCTATCACTTACATCTCCAAGCTCTTTCATATCTCCGAGTATTGCCACCTTTTTGCCATCTATATTTAATTTGCTCAATGCCTCAAGCGCCGCCTTAAGCGCTAAGGGGGATGAATTGTAAGAATCATCTATTATAACAGTACTACCTTTGCCAGAGAGCAAGCGCATACGCCCCGGTGTACGCTCCATATTTTCTAATGCTGATATCGCCTCTTTCTTATCTACTCCAAACTCTGCTGCCACTGCAAGTGCAAAGGCTGCGGCATATGCTTGGTGACTGCCCAGTACTCCAAGTGCACGCACCTTACTCTCTCCTATGTTAAACTCCATGCCCACGGGCACAGCATCCTTGTATAACACCTCTGCTAAATCATAGGTGACTCTTAATACTTTGCCGTCACCATTGTCTATAGTCACGACTCTCTCATCGTCTCCTGTTATTAATAAACCATCATCTATGAGAGCATTAACGAGTTGTGACTTCTCTCTTAATACAGCTCCTGAGTCTGAGTAATACTCTCTATGTACCGGTACTTCAGGCACTGCCGTTATCACTACCACATCTGCCTTTAGCCACTGCGCCACTTTGGCAATGTCTCCCGGGTGGTCTGCACCCACCTCTAGCACCAGTATCTCCTCATACTCCTTACCAAAGAAGGCTCTCCAAAAGCCGATAATAATAGTCTTGGCCCACAGCAATAGGTTACCCCAAGCATTTGGTAAGCCCAGCACAGTCAACGGCAAGCCAAACTCGCTGTTAAAGCTCTTAGGACTCTTACGTACAGAGTACTCTGCTCCTAGAGCAGCAGCCACAGCATCTTTAGTACCGGTCTTACCCACACTACCAGTTATAGCCACCACCCTAGGCTTATGTCTAGCCAACAAGGCCTTAGCCTCCCAAGTAAGTATTTTTATTATTATGTTTTTTATTTTATCTTTCATTCTATTTTATAACAGTCACCTCCTCCTCCAGTTCCACACCATACTTCTCTTTTACTGTCTTAATTATTATATCACGCAGCTCCACCACATCTGCCTGCGTAGCCTCGCCCACATTCATTATATAGTTAGCTTGCTGAGCGCTACACTGCGCCCCACCCACCTTAGCACCCTTGAGACCGCACTTGTCTATCAGCCACCCAGCCGGCACTTTGCCACCACGTGCCTCCACACCCTTCTCTTTCTCAAAGTCGGCAACAGCCTTAGTAGTACCCACAGGATTCTTAAAGAACGAGCCAGCACACTTCACTGTTTGGTCATGCTTGCCCCCACGCTTTGCCAATATCTCCTCATGCCACACCTTTAGCTTTATTGAGTCTGCGCCACTCTCGAGCTTCAGCACCACAGTCAGCACCACCCACTGCGGATGAGTTTTAAAGTAACTGCTCCGATAGGCAAACTCGCACTCCTTATTATTAAAGTCTCGCACCTCACCCGTCTGCAAGTTCATTGCGCGCACCTTGCTTATCACGTCTTTCATCTCAGTACCGAAGGCTCCTGCATTACCACGCACACCGCCACCCACAGAGCCCGGCACGCCATACATATTCTCCATACCGGCAAGGCCGGCTTCGCCGGCCGCCTCTATCACATCAAAGGTCTTTACTGTCGCACTCACTATCATATTATTGCGATACATCGCAATGTTTTTATTCTTATCTCCACTTACCACCATCCGTATCACCAAGCCGTCAAAGCCGTCATCAGCAAAAAGCATATTAGTCCCACCAGAGAAGATGAAAAATCTCAGACCCTCAGAGTGGGCAAAGTTTAAGGCCTCACGCAGTTGCTCCTCGCCGCTCACCTCTACAAAGTGCTTTGCCGGCCCGCCAATATCAAGGCTCGTATACGGCGCAAGAGTCACATTTTCTTTTATCTCTATCTTCATACATTACTTCCTTAGAGCCTCGTACTCTCCCTTTCTCAATTGCACATCATTTAGAATCTTCCGTAATAAGCCTTTGCTTAATTCTTTGCGATACATCGGCAAGGTTGTCGTACAGCCATTACTGTTCTTTAAGAATATATGCGAACCCTCTGCGTCCCTTTCAGTAAACCCCATTTTCAACAATAGCTTGAGTAGCTTCTTAGGCTTGATTGGCACAAGTTTAACCATGAGCCATACTTAGGCTTTGTATACCTATAAATTGCATTCGCGGCTTTGGCTTAATATTACGCAAACAAAGCCTGAGTACACCTTTGAGACTTTTTGTAACCTCTTCATATGTATCCCCCTCAGTATAGCAACCCGGTACGGATGGCACAGACCCAACAAAAACACCGTCTTCATCTTTCTCTATATATGCCACATATTGCTTATTCATACTGATATGATACCAACACATCAACATAAGTCAATCACTTGGACATTGGATTTCCAAGTACCAGTACTACTCTTGTGCAGAGATTACGAGCTTCACTTTAGTCACGGTGTCCCCATTAGCAAGCTCTATTATATGCTCACCCACCTCTTTAATAGGCTCTGGCAGCACAATGTTTGCAATAGGCAGCTCTACTATAGAGTCGGCAATAGCCTCTTGCAGCTTCACTGCTGTAATACCCTCAAAGAGAGTCCCCTCTTCATTAGCCTTGGCTACTATGCTTATACCCTCCTCTTTCACCTTTGCTATTGCTGTCTCTAGCTCGCTCATCTCTGACTCGCGCGCTACGGCATGCGCCTTTTGCATACCCTCAAGCTTCGCAAGTCTCTTGGCAGTAGCCATCTCAACCACTCCAGAGCGCAGCAAGTGCGCTGCGTGGCCGTTAGGCATCTCCTTAACATCAAACTTCTTCCCCATCTTTGCTATGTCCTGTAGTAATATAACCTTCATAATCTATAATATATTTAATCAATCCAATTGGTAATTTATTAAGTAATATTACACGTTAATATACATTTTCACAAGGTAAATAAAAGAGTGTAGTAAAAGCCGCAAGAGTTATTAATTCTTACGGCTTCTGATTCTTGCAGTAGATTTTATGCGATAGAGTTTTGTGCCACCCTATCGACTTCCTCCTCTTCGAGTTTCTTTCTTACCGATGGAGGCATCTGATTGCATGCACCAAAATATTCTTTTATCGCGTAAAATAATAAGAATATTATGAATAGTAAAGATATTATATAATCTTTACTAGTATACACAAAACCCTCAAGTAAAGAGTTGCCTAAACAATAGGTTGCAATAACTATCCTCCCTCCACGTCGTCCTCTATATGGATTTATAAGGATAGTATCTGTTGAGATTGATGTCTTTTCATTCCGTTTTGATAAGTGGAATGTATCAACAGTAATTAGGACAAGCAATAATAAAACCGCTATTGTCTTGTCTCCAAGTATCATATGAGCGGAAGCTCCCGCTGCAAATGATACCCACAACATATAACGCTCGAGGCGTCTGTATGTATATCCTGTATGATACTCATATCTCCAAGCCACCGGCTCGAAGATGCTTGAGATTAGCCACTCGTCGATTTTATACAAAAGATCTAACATCTTTCTCTCCTTTCAGCTTGGTAAGGTTAATTGTCTATATACCCTATTTTATTCTTTTTATTAAGGTACTTCTACTAAAATAGTGCCACAAAAAATACATATTTGCAAGAGCGATCTCGATTTATCTACATACAAAATAAATACCCAAAATCCCTATATCTCAATCTCACAAGTGCCTCCGGCACATGCCAA
>CAZWWY010000032.1:0-6162 GCA_964637785.1 uncultured Candidatus Saccharibacteria bacterium | reverse complement strand
GTCTTCACATCGGTTGTTCCAGAAGTCTAGACTTAGTATCTCTTTTGATACTCTCTCTATTTCTACTTTTAGCTCCTCAACTTCATCATCTTTTATTATAAAGCTCTCTTTGCGCAGCTTGCCGCTCTTACTATCTGGTTGGATGAAGTCTATCTCACCGCTCTCCATATTATACACTCTGCCCTTACCACTCTTACGCACCTCATCATTGTGCAGCTCTAGCATCAGCTTGTAGAAGACGAGTTGCCTGTAGTAGTCACCGTTACTCAACTTTGTTTTGCCCATTATGTCATTACGGCTCTTGGGTTTGCCTGTCTTGTAGTCTACTACCACCACACCATCATTCTCACTCTCCCCTAACTCTAGCTTGTCTAACTTGCCTCGCAGTAGCACTTGTGGTACCTCTCTATCACTTATAGACAAGAGCACTTTTAAGTCTAGCTCATTTTTAGTATGCATATTAAGAACTCCTTTATAATGCGCTAGCCATGCCACTATTGCCTCCTCTCCCCTCTTTAGACTCTCATTATACTCGGCACTAGTGAGCGGCTGCCTTGCCAACACTCTTGCGAACTCTTTAAGCAGCAAAGTCTTGCTTAATTGCTTTTTATTTGTTGAGTGCGCAAAGTAGTACTCTAACGTGCCGTGCACCGCATTACCAAAGGCCATGTGCTTGCTTGGCGGTTCTGGGATGCGCACTAAGTTGCGGTAGAAGTATTGCCACGGACAAGCAAGATAATTGTTGAGTGCTGTAACAGAGAGTCCAAAGTCTATGAAGAGCCCATTAAGAAAGTCTTTATCTTGCACCAAACTCTCTAACATCTTAGCTGGCTTAAAGTACTCCTCTGGGCTAATGGCTTGCTCAAAGCTCTTGGTACTCATAGTTGTGTACAACTCTTGAGACAACTCGTCTAAGAAGATGCTCGGCAACTGCATGCTGCCAGAGTCACTTTGCGATGCGTAACTCATATGCACACCGACCCTAGCGCGCGTGAGCGCCACATAAAAGAGTCGTCGCTCATCATCATTATCACCCTGTGCTATACCTAACCCTGGCAACTTAAACATGTCCATGGCGCGCTTGTTGCCCCAGCGCTTGTCTCGTAAGCCGATGATGTACACATAATCAAACTCCAGCCCCTTGCTCTTGTGAGCCGTCATCAGGCGCACTGCACTTGTAGTAATATTGTTTGCACTCTTTTTAATAGGTATGTTGTACTCCTCGAGTAACTGCAGATGCTCTACAAGTGCAGAGATAGTGTAGTCTGCATCGCGCGCGCTAAGCTCTGTGATTACTTGTGTGAGGCTACGCAACTTCTCTATCAACTCTCCTGCACGCTTAGAGTTGAGTGTGTATGTGAGGAAGCCCGACTCACGCACTAGAGTGTTAAAGAATACTGGTACAGACTCGTCTTGTGCTTTACTCGCCAAGTTTTTTAACTTATTCATAAACTCTTGTGCCTCTTTTATATTAGTCTGGGCATCCTTGAGTAAGCCCTTGCTACTGAGCACATCAAACACGCTCTTGCGCTCACGCCTAGCAAAGCGCAATATACGATATGCGCTCGTAGGCGAGAGTCCGAGGAATGAGAGATGCATGGCTGACACAAGACGCACCGAGCTACCATACTCAGCCGCTGCATACAGCACTATCAGTAGCTTGCGAATGTCTGGGTCTGCAAGTACATTTTGATTGCTCTCTACCCTATGTGGCACACTCTCGCGCTCTAGTGCTCTGCTCACCAGCTCGGCGTCTGCATTATTGCGGTAGAGTACGGCTATCTCACTGGGCTCAATGCCCTGCTCAATAGTCTCGCGCACGCTCTTGGCAAGCCACAATAGCTCATGCTCCTCTGTGCTAAACTCGCGCAGCACTATACTACTCTTACTCACCGCGCCCTTGGCTATGAGCGGCGCATTATACAGCACGTTGCCCTCCATCAAGTTATGTGCCCCATCTAGTATTGCTTGTCCAGAGCGATAATTGTTCTCAAGTGTAATGAGCTTAGCACTTGGGTATAACTCTTTAAAATAATTAAAATTCTCTAATGATGCCCCTTGGAAGCGGAAGATGGCCTGCTTCTCATCGCCTACTATAAAGAGGTTTGGATTGTGGTGGAAGCTTGCAAGCTTCTCTAAAAGGCCATTCTGCGCGCCGTTGGCATCTTGATGCTCGTCTGCAAGTATGTATTGGTATTGCTCTTGCAGGCGCAATAGCAGCTCACCATTCTCCCCCATCTCTCGGAGTACCTCTAATATCATATCTTCATAATCATATAGTCGGCGCTCGCGCAGCTTGGCCTCATAATCTGTATATATGCCGGCAAGCTCACGGCCGCGCTCTATGCGCTTGAGCTCATCTTTATACTTAACCTTCATCTTGCCCTTGTGAGCCCCCTTGGTGTGATGCATGTCATCTGCTTGCCCCACACCCTGCTCTTGCTCGGCCAGATTACTTAGCAACAGCTGTGGCGAGACGCCCTCGCGCTTAAGCTCACTGAGCTTAGAGCGTATAGGTAGTAAAAAGTAGTAATTGTCGCTAAAAGGCTTAAGATGCTCAAGCGTGCTCTCGTCTATTATCTCTCGTAATATGCTCACTTGCTCTATGTCTGTGATAGGCTCAGAGCCTATGATACGCTCAAACTCGTTTGGGTACTTTTGTATCACCTCATTACAAAAGCCGTGGTATGTGTGTATCGCCACTTTGTAACCCTCTTGGCCAATAATCTCTACAAGGCGCTTGCGCATGGCAGCCACCCCTGCCTCAGTGAATGTGAGTGCAAGGATATTCTCTGGATTAGTGTCTGTCTCTTTTAAAATATTAGCAATACGCAGTGTCAGTATTTGCGTCTTGCCTGTGCCAGGGCCAGCCACCACCATCACAGTACCCTCCACAGTATCCACCGCCTCCCGCTGCTCTTTATTAAGCATTTTGTAAAGTTTATTAAACTCTTGGATGGTCTTTGTCTTTACCATAAAGGTAGTATAACACACCACTCACTTCTACCTATCCGGAGCAATCTCTAGGTGATTTATTAAGAACTTTGAGATGTTTATAAACGGCTCAGTGAGAGTTTGAGATGCATACTTTGCCCCTACTGGCTCTAAGTTTAGCAATAAGATTGTAAACTTAGCATCATAAGATGGCCCATAACCAAAAAATGTGTGCAAAAAGGCATCCTCACGATACCCGCCAACCGTAGCTAGCTGTGCCGTACCCGTCTTGGCGCTAAGAGAGTGGTGCTCTAACCTCACTTTGCCTCCATCTAATACATCGTCCACTACTTCAGTCAACATTTGAGAGACAGTCTCTGAGGTTTCTGGTTTTAATACTTTGATACGCTGGTCACTATAGTCAAAATTTTTCTCAATGCCTGTCTTATACTCTATGCGCTTTACTAAATGAGGTTGGACTAAATAACCTCCATTGGCTACCGAGCTCAGCGCGCGCAAAGTAGCTATAGGCGTAAGGGCTATACCCTGCCCAAAGCTAGCCGTGGCAAAGGCAAGATTGCGATTGCTCTTAAGACTATCTACCATGCCTACTGCCTCAGCTGGCAAATCTATACCTGTCTCTTCTCCAAAATCTAACCTCTCTAAGAAATATTCAGTCATATTATCTTTGCCAACTCTGTCTGCTATAAAGGCAACCCCCGTATTAAGAGACTGACTCAATATCTCTTGCATTGGCACTACGCCTCTAGCCTTACCATCATAATTATGTATAGTCGCACCATTGAGAGTTAAGCTGCCTGGGTCATTATATGTAGTCTCTTTACTTATAACACCCGTATCAAGCCCTACTGCCATCGTAAGGACTTTGATTATTGAGCCCATCTCATAAATACTACTCACATTAGGGTTAGCAAAGCTCACTCCTCGCACTTTTCTAATATTATTTAAATCAAAATCTGGAGTAGCAGCCATAGCCAATATCTCCCCTGTCTGAGGATTCATTACTATCGCTGTTGTCATTTTGCTACTCCACTGTTCTTTTGTTTTTAATATCTCATCTTCTACAAAGACTTGCAAATCTGGATCAATAGTTAAGATAATATTACCTTCTCTACCCTTGCCCCCCCTAGCCGCATCACTAATATTTGTAAAGAGTTCAGCAAAGAAGTTGACATACAAATTACTAGAGTCTCGTTTTAACACATCTTCATAATATCTCTCTAGGCCATATCGACCGGCCTTTTTATCATTTTCGTCAAAGGCTACAAACCCTAATATATGAGAACCCAAAGCTCCTCCTGGGTAATATCGCACCCTCTCTTGTGTAAGCACCACTCCATCAATAGAGAGGTCTCGTATAATATCAGCAATATCAGCGCTCAAGTCTTTAACAAGTGCCTCGTATGGATCATCACTCTTTGCTACTTTTTTATCATAATCAAGTTTGTCTATCTCTACTATAGCAGAGAGCTTGGTATACACTTCTGCAGAATCTTTGATATATCTTGGGTCTATGGCAAGCACATAACGAGAGCGCACTGTAGCATTGGCAAGCTTGCCTCCATCACGTTGCAACATAAAGATACTACCTCTGTCATATACGCCTACCTTAGTGTTTACATACTGGTGCTCTGCTTCTAATTGGTATGTAGAGCCATCAACCACTTGCAAAAAATATAATCGAACAATTAAAAGTAAGATAATAAAGATAATCAATATCCCCATCATCCATATGCGCAATACCAATCTCTTACGCATAATCTATATCAACTTAATTTGCCTGACCTACGAGGATTCTCCTCTCTGCAAAGCTTTTAGATGCTACCTTACTAAGGCCGATACCGTCTGCGCGCACTAATGTTATGTCTCCAACTCTAGTAATATACTCATGCTCCATCTTAGATACTTCTACTCGCAAAAGTGCCGTCTTTGCCTCAGACTCTTTACGTAATACAACATTCTTAACAGATAGTGCCAACATCCCAACATAGCCAGAGAGCAAGACAGCGACCATAAGCATGAGCACAACAAAGACACGCACCTTGATTGCTTGCATCTGTATCACTCTATTTTGTGTTCTTTCTCTCTTCATGTTTATTTTGTAATTTGTTATTTTATTGTTTATATTAAAATTTTCTGAATACTCGCAATTTGCTACTCCTAGCACGCCTGTTTACGCTTAGCTCATCATTATTTGGCGTAATTGGCTTCTTTGTTGTGGGCTCTCCTAATCCTTCATCCTTCCACTTTTTAAATGTGCGCTTTACTACTCTATCTTCAAGTGAGTGAAATGATATCACCACTATGCGCCCACCAGGTGAGAGCCTCTCTAGAATCTTCTCTAACCCCTCATGCACTGCGCCAAGCTCATCATTAACTGCTATACGCAACGCTTGGAAGGTCTTTGTAGCAGGGCTCACCTTGTTATACCCACGGCCACCTGGCACAGCACTCTTGATAATCTCTACTAGCTGCGCTGTTGTGGCTATCTCTGCCTCACTGCGCGCCTCAACTATCGCCCTTGCTATACGCCTTGCGTACCTCTCGCCACCGTAGCCATATATTATGTCTGCAAGGCTCTCCTCTGCCCACTTATTTACTATCTCTTTAGCTGTTAGTGTATCCTCTTCTATTATATTAGATAATGTCATCTCTAGAGCCTCATCTCCTTGAAAGGTGAAGCCTCTACCGCTCACCTCTAGCTGGTCGCTAGAGAGTCCGAGGTCAAAGAGAGCTGCATCAATATTGGTAATACCAAGATTATCTAACACCGTGCCTAAGTTGCGGAAGTTGTCTTGCACCAAATGCGATGTAGGCATCTCGTGCTCTGCAACAGATGACTCTATCTTGTGGCGCGCTCGCTCTATGGCTGCGCTGTCTGCATCTATACCTATCAGTGTGCCAGCACTACCAAGCACTTGTGCCATAGCAGCAGCATGCCCGCCACCACCAAGAGTGCCATCTAGCACTGTCTCTCCATCTTGCAGAGCCAACTCTGCGAGTACTTCTTGTAAAAGAACGGGTACATGCACTGAGTGTTGTGTACCTGAGCCGGTGGAGGATTGGCTATGATTGTTAAGTGTGCGCATGACATTCATAAATTTCCTCCAGCCGCTCAGAGCAGCAAATTATTAAACTAAAGAACTCCTATCTCTCCCAACTTCTCTGCCATAAGGTCGCCACCCTTCTCCATCTTGCCTCTGTAGG
>CAZWWY010000031.1:0-6264 GCA_964637785.1 uncultured Candidatus Saccharibacteria bacterium | reverse complement strand
TGGTTGTTTGTTATTGGTATTACTGTAAGTACTCGCATATGTGTATTATAGCAAATTATTTGTATAGCTAGTGTATACTATTATGTATGACAGATAAAGTTAACTACTTTGCTATGACTGATGTGCGGGGTAAGCATACGGCCTTTGGCATCAAGCCAGAGGATAGACTCCGCCACACATATGTGATAGGCAAGACGGGTATGGGTAAGTCTACTATGCTAGAGAATATGGCAATACAAGATATCCAAAATGGTGAAGGGGTCTGCTTTATAGACCCACACGGCTCTGCCGCAGAGAAGCTCCTCGAGTTTATCCCTCAAGATAGGATTGATGATGTGCTCTACTTTGCCCCTTTTGATATAGACTACCCCATAGGCTTTAATGTCCTTGAGGATGTAGGCTATGAGAAGCGCCATTTGGTAGTGGCTGGCCTCATGAGCGCCTTCAAGCGTATATGGGTAGACGCATGGAGCTCTAGGATGGAGTATATTTTACAAAACACACTACTGGCATTATTAGAGTATCCAGACTCAACACTAGTAGATATCAACAGGATGCTTACTAATAAGGAGTTTCGTAATAAAGTATTAGACAGAGTTACAGATACGACAGTGCTTGAGTATTGGCGCGTTGAGGTGGCGAGCTACACAGAGCGTTTCTGGCAAGAGGCTACTCCAGCAATACAAAATAAGATTGGTCAATTTGTGGCCAACCCATTAGTACGCAATGTTATTGCACAACCCAAATCTACCTTTGATATCAGAGAGATTATGGATAATAAAAAGATATTCATAATCAACTTATCTAAAGGCCGCATGGGAGAGCAAAATGCCGACCTCATAGGCTCTATGCTAGTGACCAAGATGTATCTGGCAGCTATGAGCAGAGCAGAGGAGACGGCGGAGTCCTTAGCACTGCTACCACCATTTTACCTATATGTAGATGAGTTTCAATCTGTTGTTAATGACTCTTTTGCCAATATTCTCTCAGAGGCTCGTAAGTACAAGTTAGCTCTTATAATAGCCCACCAATATGTAGAGCAAATGGAGGAGAATATTCGACATGCCATATTTGGCAATGTTGGTACTACCATCACGTTTAGGGTTGGGCCGTTTGATGCACAAATATTAGAGACGCTCTTTAAGCCTACCTTTATAGCAGATGACATAATCAACCTAGGCTTTGCACAGATATACATGACTCTAATGATAGATGGTATAGGCTCGGCACCATTCTCTGCACGTACTCTAGCACCCATCAATATGCCAAAAGTCAATTTTACAAAAGAGATTATAGAGTCCTCTAGGGTCAAATATTCTAAGCCGCGCACTGAGGTGGAGGCCTTTATAAAGCAGATGGGCATCACTCCAGCACGTCAAAATAAAAAGAAGAACATAAAGAAAAAACCTACAAATACAGCTCCACAACATGGCCAATCACAAAAACCAAAGAAGTCATACAAAAAAGAGCAAGGCACAACACAAAGCAAAACAGCCACAGACAAAACAAGCTTACAAAAAGCAATAGAGCAAGCAACAAGAGCGCAGCCCAGGCCAAAGGCAGAGGTCAAGATGAATAATACTCACAAAGTAAATACACAAGCCAAACAACAGGCAGATAGTGAGGTCCCGGAGGCTGTATTAAAGGCAATATTGAGTGATAAGTAGCATGAGGGGCAGTCTGGCAGTATTGGTACTTCTATTAATATTCACACCGAGCATAAGTTATGCCAATGTACTTATTAGTGAGATTTTTTATGACCCAGCAGAGTCTCCAGAGCATAATTATGAGTTTGTAGAGTTATATAATTCAGACTCTACAATAGACATAAGTGGCTGGATTCTGCAAGATGATAGTAAAGAGTATGTGATACCAGATGGTACACTATTAGATAGCGGAGCTTATTTTATAGTAGATCGTGCACTTGTGAGCAATAGCTTCAGTCTTAAAAATACAGGAGAGACACTAGTATTTAAAAATGGCTCTGAGATACAAGACACAAAGATATATGAAGATGATGCCGACCAAGGACTATCACTCCAAAGGCAACAAGACGGCACGTGGCAACCGGGCACTCCAACCCCTGGTAGCGGAGCACTATCTTTTAATGAGCAGGAGTCTACATCATCAAGTCCAGTACAAGCTCAAGTAAACATAATCACAACAGAAGTTACAAAGTACAATACTGTAATAATAGAGCCACCACAAGACATCCATATAAGAGAGCAAGATGATAAGATTATAATAGTCGGTAGCTTACTCTCTATAGAGCCAGAGTTATATGATGCCATAGGTAAGGTGGCAGACGCTCAGTGTCATATCACTTTTGGTGATGGTGCAGAAAGCAAGAGCTGCAAAGCGCAGCATATATATGAGTATGCTGGAGAGTATGTAGTAAGCATAGCCGCAAGGCAGGGTGCTCTACATGATAGGGTGACCATAAGGGTTAAGGTGCTAGAGCCAGAGTTTGCAATACAAGTTAGTGCAGATAAAGAGTATATAGAGCTCTCAAACAAACTAAAGCAACAAGTTGAGTTAAATGATTGGAGGGTTAAAGTAGATTATAAAACTTTTTTAATTCCAGATAATACAATAATACCAGCATCCAGCACTATTAAGATAAGTGCCAAGACAATGGGTATAGACATAGCACGTCATGGTGGAGTAGCAAGGTTAGTAAATGCTTTTAATAAGACCATTGCAGACAGTAAGGCCATGCCTATGACTCTAGAGTTGATAGAGGAGGAGCCTCCATCAGAGCCTGTACCAGCTATTATCGTACCTAGTATAGCCAGTACGGCAAGCGCAGGTAGTAGCATTATCGGCATGCCTGCACCTAAGCAAAGAGCAGGCGCTCAACAAAAAGCACAAGTTATAGACAAAGAGCTCGCTCCAGTGATAGCAAGAGTAGAGTCAGTTGCAGCTGCAGCAACTCCAACCATGTGGCAAAGAGTAATACCACAAGACTCTCAGAGGTGGGCTGTGGGCCTACTGGCTCTTATAGGGCTTGCTTCAGTGCCCATATTTTTTAGTAATACAAAAAAGCCCGCCAAATAATGGCGGTCTCTTTCGTATTTTCGTTAAGCTCCACCTAAGTGGCACTCAGATAAATTATACAACATAGATAAGTTTGGCACAAGGCATAATTATTGGTATACTCGTTAGTATATTGTACATAGAACGGATGGCGGCGGCACTCATTATTTTCGTTTTGGAGCTAGCACCCGTCATCCGCTGTGTGTATAATATTTTATACAATGTCAATACTAAAAACTTTATTCGGAGATGAGAACACCAAGGCCTTTAAGAAGGCCAAGATTATAGTGCCACTTGCTGCCTCTTTTGAGGATGATTTAAAGAAGCTCTCAGACGAGCAGCTCAAAGCCAAGACAGATGAGTTTAAGGCTCGTATTAAGGATGGTGAGAGCCTAGAGAGTATAATGCCAGAGGCATATGCAGTAGTTAGAGAGGCAGCTTGGCGTACTCTTGGTTTGCGTCCATTTGACGTACAGCTCATTGGTGGGTCAGTTATACACAATGGAGACATAGCAGAGATGCGCACAGGAGAGGGTAAGACCCTTGCAGCCACCATGCCATTATACCTCAACGCACTAGAGGGTAAGGGCACACACTTGGTGACAGTCAATGACTATCTGGCACGCCTGCATGCGGCTCTCATGGGGCAAGTCTTTGCATTTCTAGGTATGTCAGTCGGAGTTATAATCAGTGAGGCATCATTTTTATATACTAAAGTAGAGCAAGGAGGAGAGATAGATAAAGAGCGCGATGAAAGTGGTACATACAAGATAGAAGACGAGCTTTTAAGGCCCTGTAGTCGTAAGGAGGCCTATGAGGCAGATATCACATATGGTACTAATAGTGAGTTTGGTTTTGATTATTTACGAGATAACATAGCTCATAATAAGGAAGATGTACGCCAAAGGGGGTATAACTATGCAATAGTAGATGAGATAGACTCAATACTCATAGATGAGGCTCGTACCCCTCTTATTATATCTGCTCCAGCAGCAGAGTCAGGGGAGTTTTATGCGGCATTTTCTAATATAGCACGTACTTTGGTCAAAGATGAGGACTATACAGTAGATGAAAAGCTAAAGGCCGTACAAATTAAAGACGGAGGCATAGAGAAGGCAGAGAAGGCTCTCGGTGTAGACAATATATACACAGAGGGAGGCATAAAGTATGTACATCATCTAGAGACAGCCGTGCGCGCTCAGGCCCTATTTCATAAAGATAAAGAGTACGTAGTCCAAAATGGAGAGATAGTTATAATAGATGAGTTTACTGGCAGGATGCAGCCAGGTAGACGTTGGAGTGAGGGGTTGCATCAAGCCATAGAGGCTAAAGAGAGGGTAGACGTACAAAAAGAGTCACGTACATTTGCCTCTGTTACATATCAAAATTACTTCAGAATGTATAAAAAACTTGGTGGTATGACAGGTACTGCAGTTACAAGTTCTGAGGAGTTTTATAAGGTATATGGCCTTAATACTGTAGAAGTACCAACAAATGTACCACCCAAGCGTATAGATAAAAACGATCTTATATACCAAACACAAAATGGTAAGTTTAAGGCCATAGCTCGTAAGGTTGCCGAGGTACATAAGGCAGGGCAGCCAATATTGATAGGCACAGCCTCAGTGGAGAGCAACGAGCTCTTGAGTGCTTATTTAAGCAAAGAGAGCATTAAGCATGAGATGCTTAATGCCAAAAATCACGAAAGAGAGGGCGAGATTATAGCCTCCGCAGGTCGCAAGGGGGCTGTCACCATAGCTACTAATATGGCCGGCAGAGGAGTAGATATCAAGCTTGGTGGGCCAGATGCCACAAAGCTAGAGCAAACAGAGATTAAGGATACTGGCGGGCTATTTGTATTAGGTACAGAGCGTCATGAGGCGCGTCGTATAGATAATCAGCTACGTGGACGCTCAGGGCGCCAAGGTGACCCTGGTGAGACCCAGTTTTTTGTATCTCTAGAGGACTCTCTGATGAGGGTATTCGCCAGTGATATGATAAAAAAGATGATGGGGCGCTTTGGTATTCCAGAAGATGAACCCATAGAGCAGAAGATGATAAGTAGGGCACTAGAGAGTGCTCAGACCAAGATAGAGGGCTTTAACTTTGATAGTAGGAAGCAGATATTAGCATATGATGATATATTAAATAAGCAAAGGCAGACAATATACGAGATACGTCGTAAGATACTCTTTGGTGGCCCAAAAGAGCTAGATACCGAGATATCTCGGCTATCTGGGGTTACCGAGATACAGGATAATGAGGCGAGTTTATCCGAGATATCTCGGCAAAAGAAGGTTGAATTAGGAGAAGATGTTTACTATAAGACTCTTCAAGCTATTTTGTTACAAACTATAGACCTTTTGTGGGTAGAGCATCTAGAGCTTATGGATTATACTCGGCAAAGTGTTAATCTGCGCGCTTACGGGCAGAGAGATCCACTTATAGAGTACAAAAGAGAGGGTCTAAGATTATTTAAAGAGATGGAGACCACATATGCAAATAATGTCGCCAAAATATTAAAATACGTGATCCTTAATGAGAATGGGCATGCAGTACAATCTCAAAATAATACAGGTAACTCAATATCTAAAGATATGCAAACAGTACACACCAAAGCTCAGCAGATAACCACAGCCAATACTGCCAACAATAATCAACCTACACATCATATAAAAGATAAAAAAATTGGACGCAATGAGAAGGTTACAATCACAAACGGCACAGAGACCAAAGAGCTCAAATATAAAAAAGCCGAGCCACTCTTAGTGTCAGGCCAATGGCGTTTTGCTAACTAATTTTGGTTTGTTAATTATTAATTATACAACTTAGCAAAAGGCAGAGGTATTTATAATAATCTCTACATACTTAAAATCTACAATAGATTGCTAAATTACACCAGTCAAATATAAGTGACTCATAAACTCAATACATACATATAAGCAGTCTTGAGATAGGTAAGGTTTAGTATTTTAGTAAAGTTTATTACTTTTATTTTATCATACTATAGCATATCACTGCCATCTTCATGGTTATGTACATCAAATGTGTTACAAATTTTGTGTAAAAGTCTTTTGCATTTATTATAACAATATGATACTTTAGACAAGTAAAGTGATTCTTTAAATAATTTTATTAAAAATATAATGAAGTCAAAAGGGTATAAACAAAGTGATGATATAGATGAGGTACTTATGGCTCTGGTATATATAGACAATCTAAAAGATA
>CAZWWY010000030.1:0-6354 GCA_964637785.1 uncultured Candidatus Saccharibacteria bacterium | reverse complement strand
GTCCTCACCAAAGTCAATCCCGCCACCAGGCAAATCCCACACGCCACTCGCCTCATTTTGCAATAAAAACCGACCCTCATCATCAGTCACAAGCGCCTTCACACTAACTCTATAAAAACAATCTGGGATATCCATAATTTATTTTTTATTGTTATCCTCGTATCTCCTCCTCTTTCTTCTTATATTGCTCCTCCAGCTCTTTGTTGGTCTCCTCTACCAATTTTTGCATTTCTTCTTGTGCATTATGATTCTCATCTTTGCTTATCTCTCCGTCTTTTTCTTGTGTTTGCAACTCTTTTTTAAACTCATCTCTGGCACCGCGCACCGTTACGCGCGCCTCCTCTAGCTTGCCTCCGGCTATCTTAAGCAGCTGCTCGCGCCGCTCACCCGTCAGCTCAGGGAAGATTACACGCACCTCACTAGCAGTAGCCTGCACACTCACCCCAAAGTCTGCATCTGCAATGGCGCGCTCCACATCTTTTATCTGCCCAATATCAAAGGGGTTCACCCGCAGTGTGCGTGCATCCTCTACACCAATGTTTGCCATCTGCTTAAGTGGCATCTTTGCCCCATATGCATCCACTTGCACATTATCTAAGAGAGCTGGCACTGCGCGCCCAGTACGTACCCCGGCAAACTCACCTGAGAGCCACTCTTGAGCCTTCTCTAATTTATCTTTAAGTTGTGTAAAATCTATCATATTATTATTTATAATTTTAATAATTCAATTATATCACAAGTGCTACGCTCTCCATAAGCATCTTGCTCATTGCGCCCTTATCATTCACATACTCTCTTGCCGAGAGCACCGCCCGCACACTCATCTTCCATTTGTCCAGAGCGTCGCTCTGGACACTAGCAGGCTTATTTGTATGTAGGTACACCTCAAGCCCGCTCAGTAATGCTAGTATCCTCGCCTTATCTATTTTTTTATCCTTATTCTTCTTCACCAACCTCTCTACTACCTTAAGCCTCTCTGGCACTTTAGCTTTAACAAAAGCTTCAACCTCCTCACTAGTAGTCAGAGAGACACTCGGGCTGGTCGCAAACTCCATCTGCATACAACGCGAGAGTATGGTAGGTAATAATGTGCCGATACTTGGTGTAATAATAAAGATGTATGTATCTTTAGTAGGCTCCTCAAGCGTCTTTAGCAGGGCATTCTGTGCATTTAGATTGATACTTGATGCTGATATACAAATAATCTTGCACCCACCAGCTACCAAAGCAGACTTACTAGCAAAGTCCACTACCTCGCGAGCATCACCTACCAACATAGTACCAAACTCTCTAACAAATACATCAGGACAACTAGCAAAGTCAATATCAAACAGCAAAGCAAGGCTTTGCTGTAATTGCTCTAGGTCAGCTGCATCACCACTTACCAAGTATGCATGATGCAATGAGTCTTTTTGTAAATCTCTTATCTGCATTACCTTTTAGCAATAATCGCCTTCTTGTATGTGTCTAGGTGCGTCAGTGCCTCGCCCGTACCCTTGGCCACACAATAGAGAGCATCGTCAGCAAGCACTGCATTTACTCCTGTGCGCCTATACACAAGCTCTTGCAAATTACGCAGTAGACTTGTACCACCACTCATTATGATGCCGTTGTCTATAATATCCGCCGAGAGCTCTGGAGGCGTCTCTTGCAACACATCACGCACTGCCTGCACCATCTCACGCAAGTCGTGCCTTATAGCCTTCACTATCTCGTTGGTCTTTATCTCCACAGAGCGCGGCAAGCCCGTGAGGTGATCACGACCTTTAACCGTCATACTTAATTCGTCACTCTCATTTAGCTCTATGGCAGAGCCTATACCTATCTTTATCTCCTCTGCCATCTTATCTCCTATCATTAAGTTGTACTCCTTCTTTATATAATCTGCTACTGAGTGCTCTAGCTTATTGCCTGCAACTTTTACACTCTTTGCTGCTACTATACCCCCTAATGAGATGACAGCTACGTCTGTTGTGCCTCCACCAATGTCTACTATCATATGCCCGCGCGCCTCGTGTATCGGGATGCCTGCCCCTATGGCTGCGAGTATCGGCTCTTTAACCACTTGTGCCGTTTTGGCTCCGGCTTTTATAGCAGCCTCCACCACCGCCCTCTTCTCTGCGCTCGTTACACCGGCTGGCACACTTATCATCACATCTGGCTTAAAGATGCTCCACTTGCCCAAGGCCTTATTCATATAATATCGCAGCATCGCCTCTGTTACGTGGTAGTCTGCAACCACGCCGTCTTTCATCGGTCTATATGCTGTGATGTCATCTGGAGTGCGCCCAATCATCTCTTTAGCCTCGTCACCTACTGCCAGTACCTTATTGTCACTACTCACCGCCACCACAGATGGCTCGCGGAGTACAACGCCCTTCTCTGGTACATACACCAGTATATATGTAGTACCAAGGTCAATCCCAAGTCGTGGTGTAAAGATGCTCATGTTGCCACTATTCTACATTGTTTTATACACATATCAATATCTTAGTCGTGCGCGCATCTGCTATAATTAGTAGCAATATGATTAAACGTCTAATATACAGCGGCATCACGTGGATAGACCTAGAGTCGCCAAGCAGTGAGGAGGTTGCCAAGCTCTCTGATGAGTTTAAGCTGCACCCACTCGTCAGCAGCGAGCTGCTCTCGCCTAGTCTGCGCCCCAAGATAGACTTACACAAGAGCTATATATACCTCATACTACACTTCTCTAAAGACACAGAGGTCGACTTTATACTTGGTAAAGACTTTATCATCACCACGCGCTACGAGGCCGTAGAGCCGATGCTCAAGTTCTCTAAAGCCCTCTCTGTTGGTGAGCAGATGCACCAACAGGGCATGAGCTCTGGCATCCTCTTTTACTACATGGCCAAGGGACTCTACGATGATATAGACGATAGCCTCACGCGCCTACGCGCGCACCTACACAGTATAGAGGAGTCTGTATATGGTGGAGAAGAGCGCGAGATGGTGATGGCCCTAGCCAACTCTGGGCGCAATATACTAGATGTGCATCAGGCCATAGACCCTCACAAAGACATCCTTACATCATTAGGCTCTCATACCAAAGATTTTTATAATGCCGACTTTACTCGTTATGCTGATGCCTTACTAGGCAATTATTATAAAGTGCATCAACGCATCAAGCGCCTCACAGCCTTGCATAGCGAGCTGCGTGAGACCAATAACTCTCTCTTAAGTATAAAGCAAAATAACCTAATGCAAATCTTCACCATCGTGGCATTCGTCACTCTCATACCATCTCTCATCTCTGGCATCTTTGGTATGAATGCTGTCAACATGCCGCTAGTAGGCGGCCCTTACGACTTTTGGATTCTTATAACAACAATGCTCATAGCCTCCGGCACGGTCTTTGGCTTCTTTAAGTACAAAAAGTGGTTGTAATCTTATGCTAATATTTGGTAGTTATTATTATTGTGGTATTATAGTGAACACGTTTACAATCACATAATAAATCTAAAAATATGAAGCAAGTAAAACCAGACATAGAGAGCTTTGCTCGCATACGAGTCATTGGTACTGGAGGCTCGGGCTGCAACGCTATCAATCACATGATTAACAGCAAGGTCAAAGGTGTAGACTTTATAGTAGTCAACACAGACGCTCAAGACCTTCATCACTCTCCTGCTAAAAATAAGGTACACATTGGCAAAACTCTCACACGCGGGCTTGGTAGCGGTATGGATAGTGACATAGGCAAACATGCCGCTGAAGAACAGCTAGAGGAGTTGCAAGAGGCTCTCAAGGGCTCAGACATGGTCTTTGTCACTTGTGGGCTCGGTGGTGGCACAGGTACTGGCTCTGCCCCAGTGATAGCGCGCGTAGCACGCGAGGGAGGCGCTCTCACTGTTGCAATAGTCACTCTCCCATTTAGCTTTGAGGGTAGTAGGCGCCGCGAGGTCGCAGAGAGCGGCTTAGACGAGTTGCGTAATGTAGTAGATGCTCTCATAATTGTACCAAACGACAAGATATTAGAGACAGTAGAGAAAAATACAGGCATCAAGGAGGCCTTTGCCACTTGTGATGACGTACTCAAGCATGCCGTCGAGGGCATCTCAGACCTCATCACCAAGCAAGGCATTATTAATGTAGACTTTGCAGACATAAAGACGGTTATGGAGGCTGCCGGCTCTGCGCTTATGGGTATAGGTGAGGCCAGTGGCGAGGGTCGCGCTGCCGAGGCTGCTACGCGCGCCATCAACTCTCCTCTACTAGACGTATCTATAGAGGGGGCCACCGGCGTGCTATTTGCTATCAGCGGTAGAGAAGACCTCGGCATGCACGAGGTGCAAGAGGCGGCAGATGCCATCACCAAGGCTGCTGACCCCAATGCAAAGATTATCTTTGGCACAATATACGACGACACTCTTAAGAAGGGCGCCGTCAAGGTCACCGTCATTGCTACAGGCTTTAATGACCACAAGGGCATCTCATCAAAACCAACTAACACAGGGGCTACAGTAAAAGAGGAGAAGCATGAGATAAACAACACAATGCCCACACCAATGCAGAGTAACGGCAAATCAGAGACAGATAAAGAAAAAGGCGATGAGCCAAAAAAAAGTATCCGAGATATAAAAACAACAAAAAAGGCGACCCCAAACCCCAAGAGGCTCTCAATCAAAAAAGATGAGGAAGACGATGACTTCAGCATGATTCCCTCATTCCTCCGCCGCTCAAAGCTCCGTTAATATTAGCATTAATAAAATAAACATTATGTTAGACCTAATCATCATAGGGGGAGGCCCGGCCGGTGTCACTGCTGGTATATATGCCGCTCGTAAAAAGCTTAAGAGTGTACTTGTCACAGGTGAGTTTGGCGGGCAAAGCAACGTCTCAGAGGATATCCAAAACTGGATAGGCACACCGCACATCTCTGGCGCAGACTTAGCAAAAAATCTTGAGGCACACTTAAGAGAGTATGAGGGAGATAGTCTTACGATAGACTCCCCCACTCTGGTAGAGAAGGTTGAGCAGATTGATGGCGGCTTTAAGGTCTCCACTGCAGCTGGCACTTCATACGAGGCAAAGACACTCCTATATGCTGCTGGCTCTGTACGCCGCAAGCTGCAGGCTAAGGGTGCCGAGGAGTACGAGCACAAGGGCCTCACCTATTGCGCCACTTGCGATGGTCCTCTCTTTACAGGGCGAGATGTTGTGGTTGTCGGTGGTGGCAATGCCGGCTTTGAGACGGCTGCACAACTCTCAGAGTACACCAAGTCTGTCACGCTCCTTGATTACTCTGAGCAATTTGCGGCAGACCCGGTGACAGTAGAGAGAGTCACAGCCAGAGAGAATGTGACTGCCATATCCAATGCGCAGATTACCGAGGTACTCGGCGAGGCTATGGTCAATGGTCTCAAGTATACTGACAAGGCAACAGGTGACGAGCGCACCCTAGAGACGGGCGGCATCTTTATAGAGATAGGTATGGTGCCAAATACAGAGATGCTTAAGAGCATCAACGAGGACACAAGCGTCCTCACAGAGCGCGGCACTATAGACGTAGACCCATGGACACAACAAAGCAAAATCAAAGGACTTTGGGCAGCCGGCGACTGCACCAATGTTAGATACCATCAAAATGGTATAGCCATAGGCGACGCAACAAAAGCTATAGAAGACATCTACGCAAATCTAAAGACTAAGTAATCAATATTTGTGGGCAGTGGAGGGCTTGAACCCCCGGCCTTCCGCAAGTCAAGCGGACGCTCTACCAACTGAGCTAACTGCCCTATTTACCTCCCCTATTCTCCACTATACTCTATATTATCAATATTCTCTCCTTTGATAATTTTGTCTACCATTTCCAACTCGCCTAAAATCCCATCTATTAAATCATACTCCTTAGCCTTTTGATAAGAGACCCAAGCATAATCAACACTATCTTCATCAAGCATAACCTCTCCTGACTCATACTTGCAATAAAAGCTTAGTATAAGCACCGGCACGCCGCCCTGCTTAATAAAAGTGATATCTAAAAGATACTTAGCTTTACCAACTGTTAAATTACACTCTTCTTTTATCTCTCTTTTTAGAGACTTCTCCACTGATGAATACCATAGGCCATCTTTATTTTTTGGTGTATCAATATAGTCATTAGTCTCTAAGCCGCCACCAGGCACTGTCCATTTATTAGGAAAAGCTTTTTTATCAGAGCTACGTCTAAGTATTAAAAACTTATCATCTTTATAGATAATCGCAGTTGAAGTAATTCTATGGAGCTCGCAGTCTTTAATTTCCATGCGGAGAGAGAGGGATTCGAACCCTCGAAGGAGTTTCCCCCTTACACCCTTAGCAAGGGTGCGCTTTCAGCCACTCAGCCAACTC
>CAZWWY010000029.1:0-6801 GCA_964637785.1 uncultured Candidatus Saccharibacteria bacterium | reverse complement strand
CAATTTTTGCAGGAATTTCAAAGAGTATTAATGCCAACAAGGTTGAGTATCAATATGGTGAGGTTATAATAGAACCAAAAATTGGAGAGACTTTCATAACAGATACAGCTAGTATTATAAGCTTCATTCAGGATTACACCGAAGTGTATAAGATCGCTCCAATTACAGAAGTACAAGTAACTTATGTAAACGAAAAAGCAGGAGACGGTAGGGATGATGAGCGGATAGGGAGCTCGCTAGTGGGTACCGATATCTCTGATAATTCTAAACAAGTTTTTGACATCAAATCAAAAATAATCAAAGGACGCTTCCTCCAAGATGGTGACTATGGAAAAATTGTCATAGGCTCTGGCTTATCTGGAGGTTTTAGTGGTGGAATGTTTACCAATGATCTTGGTGGTGTAAAAATCGGAGAAAGAATAATGATTGAGTATGGAGGTAGACGGAAAGAGTATGAAATTATTGGTATATTCAAAACTAAAAGTTCTGGCATGGACAGAAAGGGTTTTATCTTAGATAAAGAAATGCACTCAATACTCGGCGTCAATAATATTGCTAGTAGTATAGTCTTAAGGCTCCATAACCCTGACGAGTCGCTTGCCATAGTGAAACAGCTTGAAGATTCTCAATTTTCTGAATATCAAATAGGTCCATGGCAAGAAAAGATTGCTTTAGGTGCTGGAGTTGGAGAGTCTTTTGACATAATAGGATCTTTGCTGAGAGTGATTGGCTCTTTAGTTGCCGGTCTTGTCATCTTTATAATAATATTTGTAGATATTGTAAATAAAAGAAGGCAAGTCGGAATCCTAAAAGCAATAGGTATTACAGAGGGAGTAATTATAAATTCATATATTATTCGTGGTATTTTCTATGCTGCTGTTGGTTCTGTCTTAGGGTATCTACTTATGCAATACGGTATCGTGGAGGCATTTGTACGACATCCTATTGACTTGCCGATGGGTGACGTGGTACCTTTTATAAAGAGTGGTGCTGTTACCTCTAGTGTCCTATTTTTCCTAGTTGCTGGACTGGTTGGTTCTGCGTTCCCGGCAGTGCAAGAGATTAGGAAGAAGATTTTGGATTTACTCTATCATTAACATTAAAATTGAGAAAACTATAATAGTATGAAGACACAAAAAGATAATACAATAGAAAGAGATTCTCTAATTTTAAAAGTAGAGAATATCCACAAGATATACAATCCCAAGAGTGAAACCCCTGTACACGCTCTTAAAGGCATCAGTCTTGAACTTAAGAAGGGGGAGTTTATAGCACTTATGGGACGCTCTGGTTCTGGTAAATCAACGTTCCTGCACCAAGTTGCACTACTTGATACACCAACAAAAGGCTCTATAGAAATAAACGGAAAAGCCGTCTCTGAAATGAGCAAGTTGGAAAAAGCAAAATTCCGCTTAAATTTTATAGGGTATATCTTCCAAGATTATGCCCTGTTGTCTGAACTTACCCTCTTTGAAAATGTTGCACTGCCAATGCAAGCACTAGGCTACTCCAAAGCAGAATATAAAGAGGATGTGCTAGATACAATAAAAAAAGTTGGACTTACTGGGCTTGAACATCATCTACCAAGTCAACTATCTGGCGGACAGCAACAGAGGGTGGCAATCGCACGTGCCATAGTCAATAAGCCAGCTATACTTTTTGCAGATGAACCTACGGCGAACTTAGACTACGAGTCCTCCCAAGAGGTACTAAACACTATTAGAAATCTAGTCGATAATTTTGGACAGACTATAATAATGGTAACTCACGAGTCTGATGATATGAAATACGTTGATAGAAGTATTTGGCTAAAAGATGGTGAGCTAGATATAGAGAAGTCAGATCTAGAATAACCTCTAGGCTAGTGCGGCAAGATATGCGCACTTAGTAGCATTAATGATACCCCTATTACTAATAATATAATATGTTGAGTGGTCTTACCCTCATGCTTGATGCGCTCTATAGTGTGTGGTAGCAGGTCACGCAATATAATGTAAAACAAGCCACCAGCAGCAAAGGCAATAAGCAGATGTATATATGCAGTGGCAGTAGCGATAAAGAGGCTCGCAGCGATACCGATGAAGATGGTAGACGAGACTGCCAAGTTGCTAAGCAGTGCTCTCTTGGTAGAGTAGCCAGCCTCCTTGAGTATAAAAAACTCGGATATCTCTTGTACCACCTCGTGCAGCAATATACCAAGAGTCACAGACAGTCCAACTTGTAAGCTGATGAGATACGCTGGTACAAGCATCACACCGTCTCCGATGTTGTGTGCGGCATCTCCTAGGAGTATGCGTCTTGGGTTTATTGTACTTATAGTGTGTCCGTGCTCATGGTCGCAGCACTCGCTCTTATCTGTGCCGTGGTGATGGTGAGCCTCTGGCAATAGTCTGTGCAGCACCTCGAGTGCAAGAGCTCCGGCAGCTGCTGCGAGCGCTACAGGGCCAAGGCCAGCTTGTAGGTGCAATGTCTCGCTCAGCATCAAGTATAGCGTAGCGCCAAAGACACCCATTGCGAACGTGACGAGAAACTTAAGGTTCTTCTGTAATATGTGACCTAAGTGCCCCCACATCACTAGCTTGCCAGAGAGTGAGGCGAGCATAATGGCAAAACCGGCTGCAAATATCTCTATATACATAGGCGATATAGTAGCAAATAACTAGCAAAAAGCCAGAAATAGCGTATAGTATGCCCTTATGCAAATTAGAAATATAGCGATAATAGCCCATGTAGACCACGGTAAGACGACTCTTACCGATGCTATGCTAGAGCAGACTGGTATGGTAGAGAAGGGAGTCTCTATGGACTCAGACTCTATAGAGCAAGAGCGTGGTATTACTATATATGCTAAGAATACATCACTGATATACAAAGACACTAAGATAAACATCCTAGACACTCCAGGCCATGCCGACTTTGGCTCAGAGGTTGAGCGTGTGTTGCGCTCTATAGACTCTGTGCTACTCATAGTAGATGCACAAGAGGGTCCAATGCCACAGACGAAGTTTGTACTTAAGAAGAGTCTTGAGCTCGGACTAAGGCCAATACTTGTACTAAACAAGATAGACAAGCCAGGCGCAGACGTAGAGAAGGCACATGAGGATGTGTATGAGCTGTTTATGGATCTTGGAGCAACTGACGAGCAGCTAGACTTTGAGACTATATACGCAATAGGTAGGGACGGTATAGCCAAGAGAGAGATGAGTGACGAGAGCATAGACCTTACGCCGCTACTAGACTTGATATTGAAGGAAGTTGAGCCAGCCAGTGGAGACTCTTCGACAGACTCAGGGCAAGCCTCGGACGAGCCGTTGCGCGCCCAAGTATTTAACCTTGCCTATGACAACTTCCTCGGGCGCATGGGTATATGCCGTATATATAGTGGAGTGCTTAAAGATAAGAGTAATGTATATATAAAAGATAATGGGGGTAACGTATTTAAGGGCAAGCTGAGTAAGCTATATACATTTGAGGGCACTAAGCGAAAGGAGGTGGCTGAAGCTCAAGCAGGAGATATTGTGATACTCTCTGGCATACCAGAGATCTTTATAGGGCATACTATAGTTGAAGACGAGGAGGTAGAGCCTCTGCCAGCCATCATAGTAGACAAGCCTACGCTCTCACTGCATATGTTTGTTAATGACTCACCTTTTGCAGGCAAGAGTGGCAAATTCTTAACATCTAGGCAAATCCGCGACAGATTAGAGAGGGAGCTAGAGCTCAATGTAGGGCTAGAGGTAGACTTAGACAGCGGCGTACGTTACAAGGTCTCTGGCCGTGGCGAGCTGCACCTGGCGATACTTATAGAGAACATGCGCCGAGAGGGCTTTGAGCTGGCAGTGAGCCAGCCCGAGGTTATAACCAAAGAGATTGACGGTGTAAAGCACGAGCCATATGAGGAGGCAAGTATCTTTGTACCAGAGGAGTATAGTGGAGTGATAATAGAGAAGTTGGGCAAGAGACGTGGAGTAATGATAAGTATGGAGACAGTGCACGGCCAAGCAAGTATGAAGTTTGACATCCCTACGCGCGGCCTACTTGGGTATCGTAATGAGTTTATAGTAGACACACGCGGTGAGGGTATACTCACATCTATTTTTACCGAGTTTAAACCTTATGCAGGAGAGATAAAAAAGACTGAGCTAGGCTCTATGATCTCTATGGCGCGCGGCAAGACTCTGACCTTCTCACTTACTAACTTACAAGACAGGGGAGTACTATATATTGGCCCAACCACAGAGGTATACGAGGGCATGGTGATAGGTAATACTAGCAAGGGTGAGGACATGATGGTCAACCCTACCAAGGGCAAGCAGCTCACCAATATGCGTGCTAGTGGCACAGACGAGACTATCAAGCTTACGCCGCCGTTTGACCTCACACTAGAGAGGGCGCTGGGGCTAATGAGAGAAGATGAGTACCTAGAGGTAACCCCGGATGACATAAGACTCCGCAAACAATACCTAACAGAAAACGAGCGCAAGAGGAATAAGAAGGTATAATAATAAAAAAATATGCTATAATATTTTTTATGCAAAATATAAAAGATAAATTATTATTAATTATAGTAGCTCTTGGAGCGATAGGATTAGTGGATGCATTATACTTAAGCTACGCGCGTTATGCTCATGTGAGTGTACCTTGTAGCATCACCAATGGAGGGTGCAGTATAGTAGCAGCGAGCCCGTATGCTGTGATGTTTGGTGTGCCACTGGCATATCTGGGGGTATTATTCTATCTGGGGATATTATTACTCAGTATATTGTTAGTGTTTGGTAGTAAAATCAAGTATCTTAAAGAGTTACTACTACTGTTGACCATATTTGGTGCTATAGACTCATTATATTTTTTGTATCTACAAGGGTTTGTTATTAAAGCGTTCTGTATATACTGCATCATATCTGCTGTAATAACATTCTTATTGTTAGTGGCGGCTTCTATCCTTAATAATAAACCAAAGACATGGTATAATGCCCTGACTAATAATTAAATAATATAAAAACATTATGAAGTATGCTATAGGATTTATAATTATAATCGCTGTGATATTTGGTGGGTATAGTCTTATGTCTGACCCAGCAGATAATAATCCTGTACAATCGCAACTAGGTAATAGTAAGGAAGTTAATAACAATAAACAAGAAGAAACTATGCAAGAAGATAACAACATAATTACTACAGCAACTTTTAAAACCAATCAAGGGGATATCAAGCTAGAGCTATATACAAATGATGCACCAAAGACGGTTGCAAACTTTGTAAAGCTGGCTAGTGAGGGCTTCTATGATGGTATCAAGTTCCATAGAGTTATAAAAGGCTTTATGATACAAGGTGGCGACCCTCTAAGTAAAGATGACAGTAAAGAAGCAATGTGGGGCACTGGCGGCCCAGGTTACCAATTTGCCGATGAGATACATACTAATAATAAGAACAATAAGTACACTCTAGCAATGGCAAATAGTGGGCCGGATACTAATGGCAGCCAATTCTTTATCAACACCAATGACAACAACTTCTTAGACCCTAAGCACACAGTATTTGGCAAGGTTGTAGAGGGTAGAGATATAGTAGACAAGATAGAGAGCACGCCAATAGAGCCTGGAGACAAGCCGGTAGAGCCAATGGTAATAGAGAGCATTATATTTGAGTAGTATGAGAGAATTTGGAACTCCGGATAAGAGAATAGGCCATTTGAGTGAACGTGCAAAGACCAGAAGTAAGTACTCTTTAGAAATAGAAAGTTACTTACAAAATACTCCAGGGAGTTTTCTAGATTTTGTAAAGATAACAAAAGAGCAATTTGAAGAATTTTTAGTAAGCTTCTTTATCCTACCAAAGCAATTTATGGGCAGACTGGAAGAGAATTATGCAAAGAATCAAGAAACCTTTGATCTTTCACACTTTAGTATAATGCCCATGATGGAAAGATATAGTGAGCGATCAAAAGAATCTGAACGTATATATATTGATGCCCCGTTTAGTTACTTAATACGATACAGGACAGAGGCAAACGATTGGGAGCAAATTAGTATAATTAGTTTTAGTGTAGATTTTTTGGACAAATTATTATATATAGATCAATTACAAGGCGGAACTACAAATAAAAAGTTAAGTAGCCAAGCCAATAGAGCTAGATTTAAGTTAGGCAATAAAATACTCAATGTAGAAGAGGTGTTGTATGATATGGTAGTGGAGCTAGCTAAACAATCTGAGATGAATGGAGTTGCGATATTGAAGAAAAAGCATAGTAGGTGGGAAAATGTAAAAAACAGTAAAGATGATACAATATACGAGAGGATAGCAAAAAATAAGGGACACCATATGACTGGTGATGAACACTATTACATAAGAGATTTATAGTCCTCACAAAGAGGATTTTTGCACTATCCTAGGCCCCATCAAGGGCGTGGGTCTTGTAGGGATTATATATTATGTTACCATATGTATAATCTGATAAGCAGGCACATCACATCGAGGAAAAGATGGGATTCCATAAAATAATATGACAATAGAAGACTATCATGCGTTTTGCTTGAGTTTACCTCACTCTATTGAGGACTTTCCTTTTGACGAGAAGACCATGGTGTTTAAGGTGGGTAATGCCGAGCAGGCGAAGATGTTTGCACTTACAAATATTGAGGAGTTTGAGTATATTAATCTGAAGGTTGATCCAGAGGAGTCACTAAAGTTGCAAGAGCAGTACGATGCAATAACTCCAGGATGGCATATGAATAAGAAGCATTGGATAAGCGTGGCAATGGATGAGAGTTTGCCAGACAGCTTAGTAGAGGAGCTTATAGA
>CAZWWY010000028.1:0-6978 GCA_964637785.1 uncultured Candidatus Saccharibacteria bacterium | reverse complement strand
AAAGTACATATATCGTCAGAACAAACTAGCACACCATCGTCAGGTGCATATGAAGCTAATGGGCTAGTATTTGTATCAGGACAAATACATACAGACAAAGAGTAGAATCTATAAGGCGAAACAATTGAAGAGAAATTTGAAGTTGTGATGTCAAATGTAAAGCGAATGCTTGCAGAAGCAGGTTTGACACTTATTGCAAGTAAATAATAGACATGTAAGAGTTGAGAGTGTACTTACTTAGTGTTACAGCTTATAAATTACATCCTTGCGCTCTACTATTACCTCCCAGCCCCTTACTCTTGCTTGCTTGTATAGGGCGCTGTTGGGATTAAAACATATGGGGCGCTCTACCATCTCTAGCATTGAGACGTCACTCTCTGTATCGCCGACTGCTATAGACCCCTCAAGTGTGAGACCCTCTCGCTCTATTACTCTCTTTAATATATTTGCCTTATTCATTATTAAGTGCTCATCTACTACCTTGCCTGTAAACTTATCCTCTGGGCCTATATCATACACAACCCCATAAACCTTATCAAAGCCGAGAGTGGGGCAAAACTCATCAAGTATCGTCTTGGGTGAGTGTGATATCGCAAGCAAATAATAACCGTCTCTCTTAAGTTGTTGCACCAACTCTCTGGTATATCTGTATGTATGCTTGCTCTGTGCTACTACAACCTGACGTGAGATATCTGCAAATACTCCATAATGTACACCCTTAATGTGCTTGTAAAAAGTCTTTATCATTGCACCAATATACTCACTATAGCCTCCCTCGCGCTCTTGCCACTCTTTATACTGCTCCTCGTACTCATCCCTAGCCTCACTGGGGAAGATGCCTGCACGAATCATCGCCTCTATAAGTTGTATAAAAAGGCTAGAGCGGAATATCGTGCCATCTACATCAAATACGGCAAACTTTCTCTTGGTGCTTTGTAGCTTTAGTGAAGTAGTATGCTTTTGATTACTTGTCATATACACATAGTAGCATATAATGTATATATGGGAGAAGATTTTGAACAATTAAACATGCACGAGGTTGGTAATGATAAGTTGCTTAACACATTCGCTGCAGCACTTAGCAATATGTGCAAGATAGAAACAGTTGATGAAGACAATATGCTTACTCAGATAGTTGAACTTGGTGACTCAATTAACGCAAAGAAGATAGGTAAAAAAGATGCAGAGAAATTTAAAGATATTATAGACTGGTTCTTAAACAAACGTGCAGAAGAGGCAAGACTGAACCAACTATTGCCAATATCTGAGACTGTACTCACGTTACTAGGAGAGCTCTCTGAAGAGCTCGGTGAAATTACTTAGCCCTGGGCCAAATATTAGATACTCTTGGGTATAGCTTGGTGAGTGGATGGCTGCTGCAATCGTGTGGCCTCGCTGGGCATACGTACCTACCATATAGCACGAGACCATTGTTGACATACTTCCAATCTTTTTGTGGGATTAACTCTTCTAGGTCTTTGGAGATTTTAGTTAAGTCTGTATTATTTGTAAGCTCAAATCTTATAGCAAAGCGGCGCACGTGCGTGTCTGTGGCTATGCCTTGCCATATATCGTATACCTCACCAAGTACAACATTCGCCGTCTTGTAGGCTACTCCGGGTAGCTCCATCAGCTCATGCGTGCTCTTGGGCAACTTGCCGGCAAAGTGCTCTTTTATATATTTTGCACTTGCAATGATATTCTTAGCTTTATTGTTAAAGAAGCTGACTCTACTAATGCTCTTGCTAAGCTCTGGCAAGCTAGCATTGGCAAAGTCACTCACGGTCTTATACTTCTTAAAAAGCTCTCTTGTAACCTCATTTACAAGCTTGTCTGTGCACTGCGCCGAGAGCATGACTGCGACAAGACATTGGAAGCTGGTGTTGTACTTGAGCTCTGTCTTTGGCTTAGGGTATGCCCTCTTAAGATATGTGACTATGCTCTTAGCCCTAACGGCTCTTTGCTCTTGAGGGTATGTATTATTGCTCATTTGCTTGCTTGACTTGCTCTACCTGTTGCTCCTCGCGCTTTACTCGCCTCTCTTCTTGTACAATCTTTGCATCTGCTTGCTGCTTCTTATTATGTACATCCATAAGTGAGAATGTGAGCATCGCTGCAAAGATTATGCCGGCAACATTAACTATAAACATCACAAGAGCGCCTGCCGCTATAGCAAGGCTCATATTAGCTATGCCAATACCGACTGCGGCCAAGGGTGGCATAAGGGCTACAGCCACGGCAACTCCCGGCAATGTAGCAGAGAGATGCGGCTGCGCTATGGTATACGCTACAGCGAGCCCGGCTACTATTGCAATAGCAAAATATAAGAGAGATGGCTCTGTACGAGATATTATGGTAAACAAATCTACCGCATCTCCACTACCAAAACTACTAAACGAAAATAAGAGAGCAGCTAAAGCAGATGCCCCTATCGCAAGCGCTGTAGCCCTCACAAGAGTGCCGGCAGAGCGTAATATCAGGGAGTGGTTAGACATCGAGAGTCCTAGAGCCAACGCTAGTACAGGGCTCATAATAGGGGCAATGAGCATACTACCTATGACGACTGCCTCGCTACCGGCAAGCATACCAAAGCTGGCCATAAGCACAGAGAGCACAATAAGATAAAAGAAATCAAAGTCTGGAGTCGCCTCCTCTACCAACTTATTTACAGCGTTGGCCTTATCTGCCTCACTAATAACTCGAAATCTTGAAAATAAGTTCATAAGAGTATTATACACTACTTTTATTTACTTTGCTTTGTGTTACTTACTTTCTATTATTGGCTTTTGGGCATTAGCCCAGAAGAAGTCAAACATCATCTTTATACTTGAGGCGATTTGCTTACTCTCTATTATCATAGCGAAAAGTGACCCCTTAAGAGAGTATATGGCAACCTTGTCATCAAAAATAGTAATGTCTATAGTAAGTGGCAGCACCTCTGGCGGCATAAAGCGGCGCTCTGTGAGCTTATCAAAGCCTGCCATCTCATAATGCGCCTTGTGCAAGTATATGGCCCTAGATAGGATGCCAAGCCCTCTGCGTCTGGTTGAGTAATCATCTAGCTGCTTCTCTGAGTATAGCTTGGCTAATAATCCTACAGTGAATAGCGAGTACATCTTCTTATCCTTCGTCTTGAGCATCTCCTCTCTGGCTGTATTGATACCAGCCTCACGAGGAAAAAAGCGTACCACAGGCCGCTCGCCTGCCCCCTCAAATTGCTTTAAGAGCTCTGGCAGTACTTGGCCGAGGTCACGCTCGCGCGCAGAGACCTCATCTCTCTGCCGTGCAAGCAGTCGCTTAAGCAGCTCTGGAGACTCTGGAGCAAAGTATGCTTTTTTATCTTCCTCAAAGGTGCTCACTAGACCCTTCTTCATCAATGACTCTAGCTGTACGTAGGTGGTAGAGCGGTTTACTTTTGAGTGCTTGGAGAGCATGTCTGCTGTGGCGCGGCCAAGCTCTAGGGAGGCCAAGTATACCTTGGCCTCCCTCTCTAGTAATCCTAAGTCTGAAAGTTCTTTAAGCATGGTTGTGTTATTAGATAGTTATTTAAGTATTAAAAGTTAAAAAGTCGGCAGTGGGGGTAATCATCTTATGATAATCCCCCCAAAGCCTAAACTGTTGACTGGCTACCCAGTTGTCTGCTGGTCACCAATCATTAGTAGCTTAACGGACAAGGTCCAGTAGTAGGGCCTTGCAATCGCCCTCTACATCCCGTCAAGACCACGCATCCAGACCGGCGTCTGGAGGTGTTTGTATGTAATTGAGCCAATCATGAGATTGATTCCTTTCATCCATACAGGTTGAGACCCTTGGGGTCTTTCCACTTGGTTACAGGAGCGGCCATTCTTATCGACCCTCCATACCAATTAGACTAACATAGTCAATGACTATTGGCAATAGTATATGCTGTGGATATCTATTTTGTTATATACAACGGATTTCTTACTTGTCAACTCTGGCTTGTTTTATAGCTGTATTTGAGTTATCCACAGTCGTCTTGTCAACTCGAGTTGACAAGATTATACTATTCATGTATCTTAACTGTTAATTACTAGTAACATATATATTATGATAAGAGAAAGTAGAAAACCTCCCCCGATTAGGGTCGCAGCATAAATAGGTATTAACAAGATAAAGAAAATACTATGAACACAAGAACCAGAGAGCCACCAAACAATAACATGTGCGGTGGTTCTTTTTTTTATATACCGGGGTAACTTATTAGGTAAAGCTGCAGGAGTCGGATCCTGAAAAGGAGGTTCAAGCCCTCCCTCCGGTACTAGGTTATAGATAGTTATGCACTGTACCATAGAGGCCTGTGCCTTGTTTTGTGTTACTATAATCTCAATGGAGGAGATGTATACTTTTAAATGGGATATAAGCATGTCTGTTGGAGAAGACTCTATAGACAAACAACATCAACAGCTCCTAGCAGAGGTAAATACACTATTAGATGCAATCTTAAATAGGCATAGTGAAGATAAGGTTGAGAATACCATACACTTCTTAGATGGTTATATAGATAAGCACTTCTCATATGAAGAGCAGTATATGAGTGAGATAGGTTACCCTGATAGAGAAGCTCATATAGCAATGCATCGAGAATTTACAAAAAAATACAATAACTTTAAGAGTGAGCTCAAAGCAACAGGTGTGACAAGTGAGTTGGCAATGGAGGTACAATCATATATGGGCCAATGGTGGATGAGCCATATAAAAAAGGAGGACAAGAAGTATCACCTATACATAATTGCTCGCGAAGAGTAAGCCTCGACCCTACTCTTACAAAAGCCCATCTAGTGTGGTGGTGTACATATTGATGAACTTGGGTATGGCTATCACCATACCCAAGAGGGGTAACACTACTGCAATTATTGTGACCCACACTATTATTAGTATGTACTTGCGCGTCTTCTCTACTGATAGATATATCGCATCAAGCTTGAGCTCTTGCAATGCTAGCGCTTTCTCTACTTCTATATTTGAGTTTTCTTGATTAGGCATTGTGCTCAGTATAGCATAACCTTATTTTCTATAAAGTTGAGAGTGTGTGCCTATTGCCACAAAGATAACAGCATGATTATCTTCACGATATATGGCTCGATAGTTTCCGGTAATATTTATGCTTCTATGCCCAGCCCAGCCACCGGTAAGTTTATGATTGTTTAGTATCTTATTAAAAATATCATCCTCAAAAGTAACAAGACGTTCTTTAAAGATTTGCTTTCGCTTTTTGGCTAGTTTCTTGAATTGCTTTTCAAAACTTTTTGCGAAAGTAATAATCATAAGTTATCTAGATACTTATTTGCTTCTTCGGCTGTACTAAATGCTGGAGAGAATGCATCTGTATTCCTTTCTCTTATATCTTTATCGACCTCTCTCAAAACACCTTCAAGATATGGGGTGGGCACCAATGGTTTGTGTATGAAAAGTTCTTTTGTTGCAGCAAAGTTACGCAATGCCTGCTCCACAATAAGAGACATCGAGATACCGAGGCTGTTTGCAGTCTCTTTAACATCATCACGAAGAGCCTTTGGCACTCTTGTATGCATCATTGTTGTTGCTACGGTATTCATGTTTATCATATATAATTATTAAAGTATCTATAGTGTATCATTTAGATACTTTTTGTCAATTGGCAAAAGGCTTTGCTTGATGATAGTATTTGTTGTTATATGAGAAATATTAAAAAGTATGGGCAGTATATTACTCCTGCTGCCCTGCTGCTGGGCTTTGTGGTGGATACCTTTACTCTCACTCGTATCGACCTCTTCTTTGAAAATCTTGTGATGCTCTCTTACCTCGCTATACTCACAGCGGGTATCGTGCTGATGCACACTTTCTCAGAACGGACACTTAAGCTCCATAGCGGAAGATTGGAGCAATATATTACTGCTGCACTTGCGTTGCTTGTGCCGTTTGCCTTTGGTGGGCTCTACAGCGGCTTCACCATCTTTTATGCGCAGAGTGCTAGCGCGCTTATGTCGCTGCTCTTTATAGGCATCTTGCTCTTTGTCATGATTGGTACGGAGTATTATAAGAAGCACTACCTCAAGCTCCCCTTGCAGGTGATACTCTGGTATCTTGCGCTCTTCCTCTTCCTCATCTTCTATGTGCCAATCCTCTTAGGCTCTATTGGTGCTTGGGAGTTTATACTCTCTGGAGGACTCTCTCTACTTGGTGCATATGGACTGCTGTGCGTACTAGAGCGGCTCACCCCTGTGGCCTTTAGGCAGTATCGCATCAAGCTACTGCGCGGGATTGTGTCAGTATTTGTGCTTATCAACGTGCTTTACTTTGCTAATATAATCCCGCCTATACCTCTCTCGCTAAAGCAGGTAGATGCGTATTATAATGTGACGCATAATGCCTCCGGCTATACTGCAACAACCGAGCAGCTGGCTTGGTACTCTCCAAAGCGCTACATGCGCAGTACTCTCTACTACTCTACTAGTGATACTATATATGCATACTCGTCTATCTTTGCCCCAACTAAGCTCAATACCACTGTGTACCACCAGTGGCAGTATAAAGATGAGACGACTGGGGAGTGGGTGCAGGCAAGCAAAATAGGCTTCACAATATCTGGCGGGCGTGGTGATGGCTACCGCGGCTATACGCAAAAGTCTGCATTGCACGATGGTGCGTGGCGCGTGCGCATACTTACGGAGCGTGGGCAACTGCTCGGGACTGTGAGGTTTACTCTCAGAGAGGTTGAGGCTGGGGATAAGCCGGCGGTCAGAGAGGTAGGGTTGTAAAAGGTGTTAACCTATTCCATTAGGATTAATTTGCCCTTCTTGATACCCTTTCTCAAAGAGCTCCGCACGCCTATGAGAGACAGCGTGCCCATCAGTAGTCCTGTGTGAGTCACCTTTAGTCATAGTATCTAAAGAGTACTTTATACCATCTGCCTCATCTAGCATACATACATCTGCTCCCAATAACATATACCTATCTGCTATGGCCTCTACTATCTCT
>CAZWWY010000027.1:0-7028 GCA_964637785.1 uncultured Candidatus Saccharibacteria bacterium | reverse complement strand
GGCAATTGTGATACACTCAAGTGATGCAAAATAGTAAGAGTACAAAGACATTTGAACTAGTGAGTGATTATAAGCCGGCTGGAGATCAACCACTGGCTATAAAGAAGTTGGTTAATGGCTTGAGTGGTGAGAGCAGGCAGACACTCCTTGGAGTGACAGGCTCTGGCAAGACCTTTACTATTGCCAATGTGATACAAAAAGTGCAAAAACCGACACTTATAATCGCCCACAACAAAACGCTAGCAGCACAGCTCGCCAGTGAGTTTAAGGAGTTCTTCCCTCACAATGCTGTACATTATTTTGTATCATACTATGACTACTATCAGCCAGAGGCATATATGCCTATCACAGACACATATATAGAGAAGGAGGCAGTGGTCAATGAAGAGATAGACAGGCTCCGCCATGCTGCGACGCAGTCTCTACTTACGCGTGATGATGTGATAATAGTGGCATCTGTATCTGCAATATATGGCATTGGTAACCCTGCTGAGTATGCCAAGGTGATACTCAACTTACAAGTAGGTATGATAGCGAGCAGGACCGAGCTCTTGAGAGACTTGATAGGTATTTACTTTACTCGCACTACTGCAGACCTTACTCAAGGGAGCTTCCGTGCTCTTGGCAATACTGTAGAAGTGCACCCAAGCCATGAGCAACTTATATATCGACTTATCTTTGCTGGTAGCAAGCTAGCGCGTATAGACTTGCTAGACCCAATCACTAGAGAGATTATAGAAGAGGGTGTACAAGAGGTAACCATCTTCCCTGCAAAGCACTTTGTAACTCCTAAGGCTGAAATAGAGCGCGCAGTAAAAGATATTAAAAAAGAGTTAGCTGAACAACTCAAGATACTTAAAAAGAAAGGTCTTAATCTAGAGGCAGAGCGCTTAAGTAGACGGGTGCGGCAAGATGTGGCGATGATAAAGGAGATTGGGTATTGTAATGGTATAGAGAATTATAGTAGGCACTTTGATGGTCGCAAAGCTGGTGAGCCGGCGCACAGTCTGCTTGCATACTTCTTTAATGAACATAATTATGATAATGGAGAGAGGCGCGAGTTCTTGACTGTGATAGACGAGTCGCATGTGACGCTGCCGCAAATACGCGCCATGTATGCTGGAGACCAAGCGCGTAAGAATATGCTGATAGAGCACGGCTTTCGCCTGCCGAGTGCAAGAGACAATAGGCCAATGCAGTTTACAGAGTTTGATGGGTTGGTCTCAGATATGATATTTGTGAGTGCTACTCCTGCAGACTTTGAGCTAGGTGAGAGTGGTAAAGATAATATAGTAGAACAAGTAGTGCGTCCTACAGGGCTCTTAGACCCAGAGATAACTGTACGCGGCGTTGTGGAGGATAAGGCTAAGAAGTATAAAGGCCAAATAAAAGATGTAATACGAGAGATAGAAGAGGTGACGAGTAGAGGTGCGCGTACATTGGTGACAGTGCTCACCAAGAAAATGGCCGAGGACTTGAGTGACTTCTTAAAAGAGAAAAAAATAAAAGCAGAGTATATACACAGTGATGTAAAGACATTTGAGCGTATAGAGATTATGCGGCAATTTCGTGAGGGAGAGTTTGATGTGCTTGTGGGTGTTAACTTGTTGCGTGAAGGGCTCGACCTCCCAGAGGTAGAACTCGTAGCGATACTAGATGCTGATAAAGAGGGCTTCTTGCGTAGTGAGACGAGCCTAGTGCAGACGATGGGGCGCGCGGCGCGTAATGTGGCCGGGCGAGTGATACTCTATGCAGATAAGGTCACAGGCTCTATGGATAGGGCAATAAGTGAGACTAATAGAAGGCGAGAGAAGCAGGCAGAGTATAATAAAAAGCACGATATCACGCCGCAAAGCATCAGGAGCACCATAAAGAGCATGGGCGCTCATGCCAAGAGCGCCCATGCCAAGGCTGTGCACGAACTGGCAGTGATAGACAAGAAGGGTATTAAGAATAAGAAAGACTTAGAGAAGTTAATAAAGAAAAAGCGTAAAACAATGCTAGAAGCTAGCAAAAACCTAGACTTTGAAACAGCTGCTCTTATAAGAGACGAGCTTAAAATATTGGAAGAAGGCAATAAATAATGTACACTTAACATCTTATGGTTAAGAAGATTGATGACAAAGATAAGATTGTGGTGCGCGGTGCGCGGACACATAACCTTAAGAATATTACTGTGGAGATGCCACGCAATAAGATGGTGGTTATCACCGGCTTGTCTGGCTCTGGTAAGAGCTCACTAGCTTTTGACACTATCTTTGCCGAGGGGCAACGGCGCTATATAGAGAGCCTGAGTGCGTATGCACGCCAATTCCTCGGCAAGCTGCAAAAGCCAGACGTAGACGAGATAAGCGGTCTCTCACCGGCAATCTCTATAGACCAAAAGAGCAGGAGCAACAACCCGCGCTCTACTGTGGCGACTATCACTGAGATATACGATTACTTGCGCGTGCTTTATGCAAGAGTAGGCACACCGCACTGCCCCAAGTGTGGAGATGCCATACACAGGCTGAGTAATGAGGAGATACTACATACTATTACAGATAAGGTTAAAAGTTCTTTGGGTGGCCACACTGCCAAAAAAATAATGGGCGTGAACATAGATGAGGCAACTATAAAGCTCTATGCGCCTGTGGTGATGGGTCGCAAGGGCGAGTATTACCAGCTGCTCTATGACATGCTAGGCAAGGGCTATGAGCAAGTACGTATAGACGGCAAAGAGCACTCTCTACGAGAGAAGATACAACTAACCAAGACAAAGAAGCACAGCATAGACGTACTAGTAGACGAGCTTTTTGTGAGTGAGTTTAAGAGTAGGGTTAAAGAGGACAAGAAGGCTGTGGCCGAGCGCCTCAGCGAGGCTATAGAGCGCGCATTAGAGGAGGCAGACGGCTTTATAAAGATTGTGCAGCCTGATGGCAGCGAGGAGCTTATCTCTGCGACATTTATGTGCCCACGTGATGGCTTCGCCTTCCCTGAGATTGAGCCGCGGCTCTTCTCTTTTAACTCTCCGTATGGAGCATGCGAGGAGTGTAAAGGCTTGGGAGCAAAGCACTTCTTTGTGTCTGAGGAGGGGTATGAGGCATGTGGCAGCTGTGGCGGTGCGCGCTTGCGAGCAGAGGCATTGCAGGTACTATTGCCGAGTGAAGAGATAGACAATAAAGGTAAGATACAAAAAGTAGAGAAGAACATCGTGGAGTTCACAGCAATGTCTATACGTGAAGCAGGTGAGTTTATCAGCAATATACAGCTCACTCCTAAGCAAGAGGAGATAGCCGGCATTGTGCTTAAGGAGATACAGTCGCGGCTGCAGTTTATGCTTAATGTTGGTATTGATTATCTTACTCTAGACAGGCGAGCCAACACATTAAGTGGTGGCGAGGCTCAGCGTATACGCCTTGCGAGTCAGCTCGGTAGCAAGCTCGTGGGCGCGATGTATGTGCTAGATGAGCCTACAATTGGCCTGCACCAGAGAGACAACGATAGGCTTATACACACTCTTAAAGAGCTGCGTGACCTAGGCAACACCATAATAATAGTAGAGCATGATGAAGACACTATCTTAGCGGCTGACTACCTCATAGAGATAGGCCCCAAGGCGGGCGAGCACGGTGGAGAGGTGATAGTCGCCGATTACTTAAGTGAGTTGCTAAATGCTAAGAGCAATAAGAGCAAATCGCGCACGCTTGCATATTTGCGTGGTGAGCTGAGCATACCAATCCCAGAGAAGAGGCGGACTAAAGACAAGGGTACGCTGCGTATACGCGGCGGCAAGAAGCACAATATACAAAATCTCTCTGTAGATATGCCTCTTGGCAAGTTCATCACCATCACGGGTGTCTCTGGCTCTGGCAAGAGCACCTTTATGTATGAGATGCTGCATCGCAACTTGCGCGCTCGCTATGATAGGCGCTATATGACGAGTCACCTATACAACTGTAGCCGCTTCTCTGGTACCGAGTATGCAGGGCGCAGCATACTTATAGACCAGAGCCCTATAGGACGCACGCCGCGCTCTAACCCTGCCACATACACAGGAGCTTTTACACATATACGAGACTTGTTCGCCGCTACTACAGAGGCTAGAGCTAGGGGGTGGAAGCCGGGGCGCTTCAGCTTTAATGTAAAAGGCGGACGCTGTGAGGTGTGCCAAGGCAATGGCCTCGTGGCTGTGGAGATGCACTTCCTCCCCACGGTGTATGTAGAGTGCGACCTTTGCCGTGGTAAGAGATTTATGAAGGAGACACTAGATGTGAAGTATAATAATAAAAGTATATACGATGTGCTGCAGATGACGGTAGATGAGGCACTAAAATTCTTTCAAGATATTCCAGCGATATATGACAGATTCAAGAGCTTGCAAGATGTGGGCTTGGGATACTTGCGCCTAGGGCAGAGTGCCACTACTCTCAGTGGTGGTGAGGCGCAGCGCGTCAAGATAGCGAGCGAGCTGTATAGGCCGTTTACTAATAAGACGGTGTATCTCCTAGACGAGCCTACAGTAGGGCTACATTATGATGATGTGCAGAAGCTTATAGACATACTCCAAGAGCTGGTGCGTCGAGGCAACTCAGTGGTGGTGATAGAGCATAACCTAGACCTTATAAAGTGCTCAGACTACATCCTCGACTTCGGCCCTGATGGTGGAGTAGGTGGCGGCAAGTTAGTAGCCAAAGGCACGCCAGAGGAGGTGGCGAAGAGTAAGACACATACGGCTAAGTATCTAGCGAGAGTGTTGAAATAAAAAAATACCCCACTTGAACATAAGTTCGTAAGGCATTGTAGCGAGAGGTGGCTCATATAATTCGGGCCGAGATCCTATGTAGATCAGGCCGTGCAGCCGCTGCCGCACCGAGCCACCTCCCCTCTAGTTCATCCATGGTAGAGTATATAATACAATGGTGCATGTTGTCAAACAAAAATACTTGTTATAATTGCAATATGAACAAAAGCCTGCAAATGGACTTTAGTGACAACCTCGAGATGCGGGAGGAGTTTATGCTGCATGATAGGATTATTAAAGATAGAGGATCTGTGTATTCGGTGAGTGTTGGTAGGGTTGAGGATAGGGAGAGTATAAAGAAGTTTATTAAAAAAGTGCGGAATTATAATAAAAAGTATCAGAAGGCGAGCCACCACAGCTATGCGGCGAGAGTAAGCAGAGAGGGTGTAGTATACGAGACAAAGGGAGACGACGGCGAGGCAGGTGCAGGTAATATAATATTGCGAATCTTACAAAAGAAAAAGTACACAAACACGATAGTATGCGTCACCCGCTGGTTTGGCGGCACTAAATTAGAAGCAGACAGATTTAAACATGTACAGGATGTGGCTATTTATGGGTTAGAAAAAAACACCCTCGCAATAAAGCAAGAGTGTTAAGTGAGTCTGGGACCTATTCAGATCCATATGATCGGCTGCTCTTTCAGTATTAACTTTTTTAAGGTCAATAAGCATACTTTCTACACTACACATTTCCTTGAATTGGCCGAGGTGTCGGATTCGAACCAACGAAACAGCCTATATTACCTCGTTACCCAAACTCGACTTGATACTATGTCAAAAATGTACTAAAGTCAATACAAATGAACAAAAAGGATTTAACAAAATATAAGTTACCAGATGAGCCTGGGGTTTATGTTTTTCGTAATGCTCGCAAGCAGCGGATATATATTGGCAAGGCGACGAGCTTAAAAAGTAGGGTAGCGAGTTACTTTGGAGCTGGACTTATGGGTAGTCGTGGGCCGCTATTGGTGAAGATGCTTGAGGAGGCGGTGAGTATAGAGTACGAGCAGACAGACTCTGTACTAGAGGCGCTGATATTAGAGGCAAACTTGATAAAGAAGCACCAACCGATTTACAATAGTAAAGAGAAGAGTAACAAGAGCTTTAATTACTTAGTGATAACAGATGAGAGCTATCCAAGACTTTTAATAAAGCGTGCCAGAGAATTAACAAATGTCCAGAGCGACGCTCTGGACAAGGGGATGGGATATAAGTATGTGTTTGGTCCATTTCCGCAAGGTACAGCACTTAAAGAGGCCCTTAAGGTGGTGCGTAAGATCTTCCCTTATAGAGATAGGTGTAAAGTGCCAAGTAACCAAGCCAAAAAAGCAAAGCCTTGCTTTGCTGCTCAGATTGGGCTGTGTCCGGGGGTTTGTGTGGGAGCCATGAGTAGTAAAGAGTATAAGAAGACTATCCGTAATGTTGTACTGCTCTTTGAGGGTAAGAAAAAGAAGTTGCTAGAGCAGCTAGGCGTGCAGATGCGCAAGGCAGCCAAGGCAGAGCAGTTTGAGGAGGCTGCAAAGTTGCGCAACCAAGTATACGCGTTAGAGCACATAAATGATGTAGCGATAATGGATAGTGGCAACAGTATAAAGGCTGGCAATACACTGAGACGTATAGAGGCATATGATGTAGCTCATATGAGTGAGCAAAATAGAGTGGGCGTGATGGTGGTGATAGAAGATGGCGAGCCAAGTAAGGGAGAGTACAAGAAGTTTAAGATTAAAACTACAGAGAAAGGAGACATAGCCGCCCTGAAGGAGCTCTTAACTCGCAGATTGGCTCATGTGGGTGAGCAAAATTGGCCGTTGCCAAGTCTAATAGTGGTGGACGGAGGCAAGGCGCAAGTGAATGCTGCACGTAAGATGTTGCAACATACCACAACACCGAAGCCTTGCTTCGGTGTTGATAAGATACCAGTGGTAGGGGTTGTTAAGAATGAGAAGCACAAGCCAAAGGCGATACTAGGCGACAAGGCGATAGGTAAGATGCACGAGACTGAGATATTGCTAGCAAACAATGAGTCGCACAGATTTGCTATTAATTATCATAAAAAACGTAGAGCAAAGAGTATGTTAAAATAAACTGATGTTACAAGCAGATGCACTTAAGATACTTAAAGCTGGGCGGAATGTGTACCTCACCGGGGCAGCTGGCGCAGGCAAGACATATGTAATTAACCAATATATAGAGTATCTTAAAGACCATAAGATTAATGCATCTGTCACAGCCAGCACTGGCAT
>CAZWWY010000026.1:0-7245 GCA_964637785.1 uncultured Candidatus Saccharibacteria bacterium | reverse complement strand
GGAGGAGTCGAGACGAACTTGTAAGGAAATTGTTTATGGGTGACTTGTGCTGGCGCACCAGCACAAGTCGGCTCGTGAGGCTCGCAGGCGTGCGTGAGTTGCTACTGAGCGTACCTAGCGCATGCGGAGGGTGCGAATTATTGGGTGCGTTGTGCGTGACGAAGTTGTTTTGAAACTCAATCGCTACGCGATTGTTGTTCGAAATAAGTTCGAGCATTGTACAGTATATCAGCACAAATTAAAAGACCGCTTAATGCGGTCTTTTAATTTGTGCTGCTTATTAGTGACTCTTGACCTTGATTTTGGCTTGGCGCTCCTTGTTTATCTTAGGGAGTCTTATTGTGAGCACTCCGTGCTTTTCTTGGGCATCGGCTTCGTCTACCTCTACCTCGGCTGGCAGCATGATGGTGCGAGTAAATGAGCCCCAAGAGAGCTCTCGGTAAAAGTAGTCATCCTCTGTAACCTCTTTTGCCTCCTCTCTGTCTGCAGTGATTGTGATCATGTCTCTGGTGAGAGAGATATCTACATTGTTTGGCGGCACTCCAGCCAGCATGGTGCGTACCACTATCTCCTCTGGGGTTTGGTATACATCTACTGTGAGCTCACTTGCTGTGGGAGACTCATCTGCAAGTGCGTCATCAGGCATGTCGCTAGAGTCACCCTTGAGAGAGATGTGCCTGCCCATTGTTGGGTCGTTGCTCTCTACGGCTTTGTCTGCCTCATCCATATCATAACCATCCTCAAATACGTTATCGTACTCTTCATATTCTGTATCTGCTAATTTTTTTAAGAATGATGGCTTCCACATGATGATATTTTTATGTTATTAATTTTTTTTATAGGTTACCCCCTTGGCAATATGCGCATCTTCTTAATCTTCTCAAAGAAGAGTAAGAGGATTACTATCCCTATCCACACAAAGGCGAATACTTTGACTACTCCGCCTCCTGTTGAGCTAAGTATAAACAAATTAAATACAGCATGCAAAATTATAGCTAGGATAACTCCCACTATAGTATAGTTAATACGCATCATTGATGCCTTGTAAAAAGAGAGTGCAAGCATAATACCAACTACAGATGAGGATAATAAGTGCAAGAGAGTAGCCCCAAAGAAGCGGAAGTTACCCGTCACCATCGCGGTTGCCAAGCCGTCAGTTGCTATTGGAGAGATTAAGAAGAGGGTATTCTCTACAGCAGAGAAGCCAAGTGCGACGGTAAGCATATATATAAGCATGTCTATAGGCTCATCTACTGCCTTGCGCCACAGTATTGCTATTAATGCTACTAGATATTTGAGACTCTCCTCTATGCCTGCCCAAGCGATTATTAGTGGAGCACTCATTGTGCTAGCTCCTAATATCTCTCTGGCAAGATGCTGCAATGGTATAGCTAACAGTACAGAGATGCCACCTACTATAAAGGCTAATAATAGTAAGCGCCTCGGCTCTGGGTGGAGCTTATCTTCACGCGTCCAGTACCAGAGCCACACAAGTGCTGGCAATACGCCCCCGGCTATGGCTAATAATATATGAGTTGATTCCATCCGTCTATCTTACCACAGGCCAAGAGGCTACCATAAGCATCTTCTCCCCATCTTGCTCGGGCAGGCTCTGCCATATCTCTTCAGTGATAAATGGCATAAATGGGTGGAGCAGCTTGAGAGTAGTTGTAAGTATAGTATAGAGTGTATATTGGCGAGAAAGTGCAGCCTCTGCATTATCGCCAGAGAGTATCGCCTTGCTCTCCTCAAGTATAATATCTGCAAGCTCGTGCCATGCGTAGTGGTAGAGCTTCTCGCTAGCAAGATGGAAGCGGAACTTGGTGATATCGTTAGTGACATCTACTGCAATAGTTTGTAAATTTGTGAGTAGTTTCTCATCAGGTTTCGTTATAGTTGGCTTTTTGTTAAGATTAGCGTCATCTACTTCAGAGAGTATGAATCTTGTAATATTCCATAATTTATTAGAGAATTTTTTATAAGCGTTGATCTTTTGTACATCTAGATTGAGGTCTGTACCGGGAGTATTGCCTACCACTAAGCCCATGCGCAAAGCATCTGTGCCGTATTGTGTTGATATGTCTAATGGGTTGATGACGTTGCCTTTGCTCTTGCTCATCTTTTTGCCCTTGGCATCATTGACCATACCGTGGAAGTAGATTGTCTTAAAAGGTACTTTGCCTGTACGGTATAGACCTAACATAAGCATGCGCGACACCCAGAAGAAGACTAAGTCACGCCCCGTCTCCATTACACTGGTAGGGTAAAAAGTCTTAAAGTCGTCATTGTCTGGATACCCAAGTGTGGCAAAAGGCCATTGCCCAGAGGAGAACCAAGTATCAAAGGTATCTTGCTCTGACTCTACTGCACCACCACATTTGCTGCACTTTTGTACAGAGTTGTCTATGTCTACAATACCATGGCTGCACTCTTGGCAGATTTTGGCCGGTATTGGTATGCCCCAAGCTATCTGGCGTGAGATGTTCCAATCCTCAATATTGTTGAGCCAGTGTAGGGCGACCTTTTTTTGCTCGTTTGTTATCATCTTTACATCTCCTTGCTCCATAGCCTTTATAGCCTTGTTTGCAAGTGGTTGCATTTTGATGAACCATTGTTCTTTAAGCTGCGGCTCTATCTCACGTGAGCACTTGTAGCATGCAGGCACAGAGTGCTCATACTTATTGTCAATTTTTACTAAAAGGCCCATTTTGTCCAACTTCTCTACTATCTTTGGGCGCGCTTCTTTAATATTAATACCAGCAAACTCTCCAGCTATGGGCAAGAGCTTGCCACGCTCGTCTATAATCTGCTCGTAATCCAGATTGTACTTTTGTGCTAGTGCATAGTCTACTGCACTGTGCCAAGGAGTTATCGTCATTACTCCGCTACCCATCTCCGGATCTCCAGCTTCATCCTTTATTATAGTAGCGGTGATAGTGCCATTAAGCCACTCTACCTCTATCTCTTGCATATGTTTATACTCACTATAGCGCTCGTCATCAGGGTGCATTACTATGTACTTGTCGCCAAATTTTGTCTCCGGGCGAGATGTACCGATGGTGAATGGCCCGTATTTGATGTAGTAAAAAGGCTCTGTACGCTCCTCATAATTGACCTCTAGGTTAGAGAGTCCTGTTTGATGCTTGGGGCACCAGTTGATGCTGCGCAAGCCGCGGTAGAGTAAGCCGTCTTTGTCTAGCTGCTTGAAGGTGTCGTATACAGTCTTAATCACTCTGTCATCTAGAGTAAAGAGCTCGCGAGACCAGTCACAGCTTGCTCCAAGTTGGCGTATCTGCCCCTCCATAAAGCATTTGTTCTCTTGAGTGAAGTCCCAAATCTCATTATATAGCTCCTCGCGCGTCATCTGGAAACGTGAGCGACCTTCCTTTGCAAGCTTTTTTTCATATACTACTTGCGTCTCAAAGCCGGCATGATCTGCACCTGGGTACCACAAGGCCTTCTTGCCACGCATGCGCTCAAAGCGTGTCATTATGTCTTGCAGAGTAACAAAGAGAGCATGCCCAGCGTGTAGCGAGCCATTGGCGTTAGGTGGCGGCATTATGATGGAGAATTGCTCTGTACGCTCTTTGCCGCTAACCTTGGGTAAGTTATCTGGGTTGAAGTAGCCGCTCTCCTCCCACATTTTGTAGGTTGCGTCTTCAGTGGCGCTTGGGTCGTATGGCTTTAAGAATTTTTCTGGGATTGACATTATGCAATAATAGCACCAGCAAGGATACAATGCAAAAATTATGCGAAAGACGGAGCCTTGGAAGATAAGCCAATGTGCTTTTCAATACCCCTTACTCTTTTTGCAAGATTTTTATATAAAGATTTGAAATCAATTTTACTACTTGTAATCTTGTGATCAAGTTCTACATCCTCATCATAAAGTGCAACAATATCATCACGCATTGCTCTGGTTGCTGTGTAAATCTCTGCAGAGAGTTTTATCTCAGTGTTTCTTAGGCCTGTCTCCAAATCTTTTTTGGTTACCATCTCCTCTTGCATACTTGTAACAATCTCTAAAATTTGTTTCGTTTCTTCTTTCATGTAAGTGATTATATTACGAATAAATTAAGATTTTATTATTGTGCTAGCACTTGCTCTATAATAGTCTTCATACCCGGATTACCATTATAATCTTCAAAAGGTATGCCGCCCTCTAGTGGTATCTGCTGACCCTTATATAAGAGCACATTATATGGAGTGCCTCTGCCGCCGCTAGCCACAGCCTCCTCAAGGTCCTCCTGCACACGCTCTAGCATCTTCTCGTCTTGTAAGCATTTATTAAACTTTGCTACATCTAAGCCAGTAGCTTCTGCAAAGGTTGGGAGTAGTGCAAGGTCTAGGCCATCATTACTTGGTGTCTTATCATAAAGCATATCTGTAAACTTCCAAAATCCATCATTACCGCCAAGCTCCCCAGCACACTCTAAGGCTACTGCCTCTGGTACGGCCTTTTTGTGTAGTGATGTAAGGGGGAAGTTGCGATACACCCAAGCTACCTTATTACTACCTCCAAATTCATCCATTACTTGCTGCATAGTACCATGGAAGCGCTTACAATATGGACACTCAGTATCTGAGAACTCTACTATCACAAGCTTAGCATCTGGGCTACCCTTGATATAGTCGCCCTCTTGTACTCCGCGGATGTCTTTACGCTCTGGTGCAGCACTACCGGCTTTTGGTAACTCTATAGCGGTACTTGATTGTGAGCTATTGTTCATAAAGTAGAGTGCCGTAGCTATAAGAGCTCCTGCTAATATTATTGCTGCAGGTACGGCCAGATTATTTTGTTTTGCTTTGTTCTCCATACTAATTTATTATTTTTAATTTTATAATTTATTATTCAACTCACTCTTCTTGAGTGCTTGAGCGTTAGTATAGCATACTTTTTAAAAAGCTAGAGTGTGTGTAATAGCAAAGCTGGTAGGCTTAAGCCAATTAGACGTATCTATCACGAGCTCCTTTTTCTTATTAAAGTCTTTGTACTTTATAGAGCCATTTTCTAACATATAATCAAAGAGTTTTTTTGTAATCTCAACATCTTTTTGGCAGTATTTGCGTATCTTCTCTATCTCTCCTGCTTGCCACCAGCGTATTGCGTCTAGGCCACTGCCACTCTTTTTGGTGCTTAGAGTTGCTGCGGCTACATCATCTAGGCGGAGTCTCCTGCCTAAGGCCTCTTGTATCTCCTTTAATAAGTCCAGACTCTTGATGGCAGTTAAATCTCCAGGGTAGTACTTATTGAGTAGTGGGATATCAAAGTGGTCAGAGTTATAGCCTACTAACATGTCAGTTTGCTCGAGCTCTGGCCAGAGCTTCTCTAGTTCATTCTCTAAGTAGCTTTTGTACTCGCCAGTCTTGGAGTCCCAGGTGACGAGGAGTGAGATATCGAGCAGGGTAGGATCACGAGAGCCTACCTGGTCAAAGGTGTTTTGGGTCTCAATATCGAAGATTATGTAGTTGAGCTTTTTGCCTTGCTCAGATTCTGTACACGTATTTATCATAGTGTCGTAGATTGTACCATATAATAAAAAAACTGGCAGAAGCGATAATTGTTGATATACAATCGTAAACTTCTGCCAGCCCATGATGCCCTTGGGCAACTGTGAATTGGGCGGTCTCGCTAATTGTTTTGTAGCTTGGGGGAAAACCGTAACAATCAGCTGAGACCTAAGACGATGGAGTGGGGACGTCCTGGGGAGGAGACAGAACCATCGTCTTGTTCTTTTTTGTGCGAATCTATATTAGATAATAGCTAAAATCCCTGCCTTGTCAAGAGACTGCTGCTCGCCAGTCTGCATATTTTTGAGTGTGTAGTTGTTGTTGGTTAGCTCATCATCACCGATTATCACTACATATGGTATGCCAAGCTTGTTTGCATACTTGAGCTGCTTATCTAGCTTGCCTAGTTGCTGAGTCTCTGTAGGAGTGCCACCACTACGCAGCTCACCAGAGAGCTCTTGCGACTTAGTGGTTAAAGTACTAAGTATAAGCACTTTAGTAGGCGTGCTTGCTCCAAGCTCTAAGAGTTCGAGAGCTTTAAGCTGGTCGAAGAGGCGAGAGAGGCCAATAGAGATGCCGACACCCGGTAGTACAGAGCTAGTATAGGTGCTTGCCAAGTTATCATACCTGCCACCACTACATATAGAGCCTACTTGTGGGTACTCATCTAGAGTCGTCTCATATACTGTGCCAGTGTAGTAGTCTAGCCCTCTGGCAATAGAGAGGTCTATTTGAGTAATGTCACTCACTACCTCGCTGAGTTCTGTTAAGCCGGTCTTAAATTGCTCATTATCAATATCCATAGCAGTTAGCTGTGCTAGTATCTCAGTATTCGTGCCTGTTATCTCAGAGAAGGCGAGTATCACATCAATCTTGTCTTGGGCCACTCCTGTACTTGCCAGCTCATCTGCTACACCATCTTTGCCAATCTTATCGAGCTTGTCTAGTATACGCATTGTTGCTACTTGGTCTATATCAAGCGAGCTGAAGAAGCCATTAAGAATCTTACGATTGTTAACTCTTATTGTAAATCTGGTATTGGTAGGTAAGATCTGGGTGAAGATGCTACTAATGATACTCGGCAGCTCTGCATCTGCACTAAGTGATAGCTCTCCCTTGCCGATGATGTCTATATCGCATTGGTAAAACTCTCGCAGGCGGCCGGCTTGTGGGCGCTCGCCACGGTAGACTTTGCCTATAGCATATCTGCGGAAGGGGAATGCAAGCTCACGCTCGTGCTCGGCTACATAGCGTGCTAAGGGGACAGTGAGGTCAAAGCGCATGGCGTAGTCTGTCTTGCCTTTGGTAAATTGGTAGATCTGCTGCTCTGTCTCGCCGCCGGCTTTGGCTAGTAGTGCCTCGGCGCGCTCGAGCACGGGGGTGTCTAGAGGTATAAAGCCGTATAGCTCATAGGTATCGCGAATAGTCTCAAGCATCTTATTAAATGCCATCTGCTCCATAGGTAACAGCTCTCTAAACCCTTTTAATGTTTTTGTGTTTATGTTTGTCATGAGTATTATATTAGCATAAGTTTGTAATTTTCGCTGTAGTGTAATAGACATCAGAATTAATACTGATGTAGTACTGATTTAATTCTGATGTGCTTGATGTTCAACTACCCATGTGCTGTAGCATAGATAGAAAATTATGGTAATATTGTGCCACAGTAAAGTGATTGGAGAGATGGCTGAGTGGCTGAAAGCGCACCCTTGCTAAGGGTGTAAGGGGGAAACT
>CAZWWY010000025.1:0-7524 GCA_964637785.1 uncultured Candidatus Saccharibacteria bacterium | reverse complement strand
ACGCTACTCTAGCACCTTTGGCAATTCGCTGATTTTTACTCTCTTTTGCTCTCCTGTGTCTCTGTCGCGCAATGTCACTGTATCATCCTCAAGTGTATCAAAGTCTATGGTGATGCAGCTGGGTGTGCCTATCTCATCTTGCCTCCTATAGCGCTTGCCTACTGTGCCACTGGCGTCATACACCGTTGCCATATTTGGCAGTAGCATATTAAAGACTTCTTGTGCCTTTGCTACTAGCTCTGGCTTGTTTTTAAGCAGTGGCAATACTGCGACCTTAACTGGCGCAAGAGACTTTGGCAGCTTTAACACTGTGCGCTCTGCTCCATCCATCTCGTCTACTGTGTAAGCCTCTGCAAGTACAGCGAGGAAGATGCGCCCCATACCCATTGAGGTCTCGAGTATCCACGGGATGAACTTATCGCCAGACTCTTGGTCACTATACCGCAAGTCTGTACCAGAGGCCTTGCTATGCACAGAGAGATCATAATCTGACCTGTCGTGTATGCCCTCTACCTCATCAAAGCCATATGATGGATAATTGTACTCGATATCCCAAGCGTCTTTGGCATAGAATACCAAGTTCTCATGCTGATGCCAGCGGAGATTCTCCTCGCTGATGCCAAGACTATTTATATACCAACTCCATCTGTCTTTTTTAATCTCCTCGTATGCCTCCTTATTCTCATTTGGGCGTACAAAATATTGTGTGTCTGCCTGCTCAAACTCTCTAGTGCGAAAGAGGAAGTTACGCGGCGAGATTTCATTGCGGAAGGCCTTGCCTATCTGAGCTATGCCAAACGGCAACTTAGGATGCATAGAGTCTACCACATTCTTATATACAAGATATATACCCTGACTCGCCTCGCCTGGCAAATATACTAGCTCGTCATCTTTGCCTGTAAAGTTACCAAGATTTGACTGCACAAGCAAATTAAAGGCCTTGGCCTCACTAAAATCACTACCTCCACACTTAATGCACTTGATCTCTGCTTTGTGCTCATTAAATAGCTTGTTTATCTCTTCTTCTGTCATCTTCTCATCTGCTTGCACCTCTACTGCCTCTAGGGCCTTGTCTACTCTGAGCCTTGTATTGCACTGTTTACACTCGGCCATTGGGTCAGAGAAGTTGCTTGTATGTCCGCTAGCCTCCCACACCACCGGATGCTTAAACATCGCAGAGTCTATGCCATAATAATTAGGCTTGAGCTGCACATTAGCACGCCACCAAGACTTCTTAATATTATTAAGAAGCTCTACACCATGTGGGCCAAAGTCGTATAACCCTGCCATGCCACCATATATCTCAGAGCCTTGGAAGACGAAGCCCTTACGCTTAGCAAAGGCTATTATTTGCTCCATTGTTTTGTTATTTTGCATTTTATTATCAATCATATTAAGTACTATAAACTAACTCTTACAAACTCACAACTACTCTACTACACGCACATCTTTATTATTAAAGCCTGAGTCATTGATTATGCGTATGTCTACATTCTCTGTATTGGTAGTTATAATACCCTCTGTATATGTGTCTATAGCTTCTAAGATTTGGTTGCGTACTAAGTCTGGAGAGCTGCCTATCTGAGTAGCGCTCGGCACAAGACCAAGAGCAAAAGTGACTCGCCTACTATTGCCATATAGTGGGCCTGTGCGAGACTTTACAACACCAAGGTCCCACTCTATTGTATTATCTGTCCTATTATATATCAACTGCTCACTTGCCGGAGAGGTCAAGCCCACCCACCGCACATAGTGAGGCAGCTCTGCACGTACCACTGTATCTGCTATGTCTGAGGTGGTATTTGCTACCTCCCAGACGACTCCATAGGTTGTCTCATACTCTACTCTTGGAGGCAGTGGGCCAAGAGCGCCAAACGGACTATCGTGGAAGAGACTATACGCAGTTAAAGTAACATCAGGGCCTACCTTTACCTCATATGAGGAGTCCTCTTTTAGAACTTCTGGTACTCTTTGCTCACCCAGCCTCTTGCCAGCGACATGCACAGCAAACGTGAGCGAGGGCATACTGCGCACTTGCTGCAAGTAATCCCCAGGTAATGGAGCAAGACGGAAGGTAAACTCGCCACTGTCACCAGGCGCTACTTTTGATAACTTTTCTCTGCTTGTTTTAGAATCCCACAATATTAGACTATCTACAGAGCGGTAGAAGCCTGCTTGCCCAGCATTTACCTTGGTTTTATCTAATGCAAGCCCCCCTATTGTTATGGCAATAGTAGCATCATTGATTGTCTCAGACAGATTGCTATGCCAAGCTACCGTAACATCAAAGTTTTGACCTGCTTTAGCTATATACTTATCTGCCTCTACACCATTAAACTTAAGAGATGCTGATAAAAACGGCTTACGCACCTCTATCATATGCTCTGTCTGGGCTAGGATTGTATCTTGATTATTATCTTCAGTATCTGTCTCTGTACCAAAGCCTGCTACAAGATTAATTATGCGATTGTCTCCATCTTGGCCCTCTATGGTCCCTGATAAGTATATATCTCTCTCCTCTCCTGGGCGCAATGTACCGACTAAAAAGCGCGCTTTATTATCACTACTCTCTGTACTGCTGTGTTGTGCAGGTGAGCTATCTAGTAAGGTAAACCCAAACGGGAAGATGGCGTCTAAATATACACCCCTAATAATAGTACCTGCATGAGATTTGACCGTAACATGCATGGGTATATTTTGCCCTGGGGTTAGCTCTTGATTAGCATCTACGCTTATGCTTATAGCATCACTCGTCATAAGGGCTACATGACTCATCTTACGAGAGTGTATGGCGTTGCCACCTTGCAATCTATACAATAACTCTACTTTTATCTCTTTACGGTCTCCTGTATTACCAAAGAGTATTGCCCTTAGAGTACCTCTACGCGCGCTACGCGCCTCTACTTGCCCAAGCTGCAACGTCTCTGCATCAAGTGGAGTTATAAAGTCAGCTGTAGACACAGTGCCATCTGGATACTCTATCTCTAAGTATGCCATCTCTAGTGGCTCATCATTACGATTAGACACCAAGACTTGCAGCTCTAATACCTCTCCAGAGGCTATGGCAGACTTACCCTCTATAGTTACATCTACCTCATTGGCAGAGACGAGCCCGAGAGCTAAGTATAAATATGCTGAGGTAGCAATACCAGCAATGATAAAAAATATTATAGAAAATATAAGGAATGGGATTGCGCGGTTACGCGGCTTCTCTCTTATGTTCTTATATATATCATCTTCTGTATCTTTTACTTGTTTTTGTTTTGTACTTTCATAATCCCAATCTCTCTCTACAAGTGAGGTAGGCTCTTTGACACTCTTGCGGCTACGCCAAGGCAAAAAGCCTTTACGCTCTCTTGAGTACATCCTACGCTTAAGTTTACCTATGTTATTATCTGTCTGAAACTCGGTACGCTTCTCTTTTTTTCTATCTTCTATTGTATCCATCTATGGATTATAGCATGTACTTACGGTTACATTTGACTCTCAATTATAGCCTTGTTGACATCTACTATTAGTTGACTAATCGGTATACTTTTATTAACTCCTATCGGCATACTCATATAACCCAACTTTGTCAAAATCTCTGCCATTGTAATCACCTCAACTGTGTTAATATTACAACCACTTGTCGCCAACTCTTGCCGAGCCTTTAATATTGTATCAAATAAGTCTAGGGTGCTCTGAGTATCCGTTATTGTCATGCGCCTTATGAAGGCTGATATTCTTGCAAATACTCTTAATGCATCGGTATTTAATGTATTTGTATCACTATTTGTAGACATATGCTCTGTGCCTGTAATCCGCCAAAGATGCCTCCCTCGCACAAGTGACACCTTAAGACATGCGAATGTCTGCAAGTATGCAGACATCTTTGCATTAGCTTTGCGCGCACTCTGCGCGCGCGCCACTATTATCCCGAGCTCACGCGTAAGCAGCCATACCGTCACATCAGCCTCGCCGGTACACACTCTACTAAGCACTACTGCATCTGTACTGTATACAGTATGGCTCATGTTTTATTATTTTAAGATTTCTACTACAAAGTCACCTTCTGTAAAATCAAAGTTATTTATGAAAGTCTGTTTGGTGATGTCTGTCTCGAACTTCTTGATTATCTCTTGCTCTTCACTGCTCGCTGCAATCTTTGCTCCTGTATACTCACCTGCCTTGAGGCCGGCCTCTTTGCGGGCCTTCTGCATAGTGCGGAGTATATCTCTCAGCTTACCCTCTTCTATAAGCTCATCGGTAAGCTCTGTATCAAGCCCTACCTCAGCATCCATCTCTGGCTCAAAGTATACATCTCTTACATTCAGCTCGTCTGCTATCACGTCCTTAAGCTCTTGGCTGAACTCTCTGTGGCGCAGCGTCACAGAGGCAAGTGGCTGCCGCACATTAAAGCCCGACTCCTTGCGAGCATCTAGCGCTTTGGAGATGAGTGCTCGTACATCTGCCATCTCAGATAGCACACTCTCGTCAACCTCATGTAAGCTACACCAATTGGTGAGATGCACGCTCTCAGTGTCACCCTCTCGCCTCGTGCGCTCCCAGAGCCACTCAGCATGGAATGGGGCAAACGGAGCAAGCAACTTGGCAAACTTACGCAGCACAAAGCGCGTAGTCTCGAGCGCAGCCTTCTTGTCTGCCTCATCATCGCCCTTGTATCTATCGCGAGAGCGACGCACATACCATGTAGATAAGTCGTCTACAAACTCATCAAAGCCTCGCGTTGCCTTGTCTAGCTCATAATTCTCCATCGCTTCAGTAACCTCATTATGCAACTTTCTTAGTCTATTTATAATCCACACATCTAGTACATGCTTGCTGTTACTGCTATCCTTATGCTCTACAGAGTCTTTATATAACTCATAAAATTCATACACATTAACAAGCCTGCCAAATAACTTACGTGCCACCTCCATCACGCCCTTCTCGGCGAAGTCTAGGTTATCAGCCTTCACCACTTGGCTGCTAAGTACATATATACGCATGGCATCTGCCCCATACTTGTCTATCATATACATTGGGTCTGGGTAATTGTTGAGGCTCTTACTCATCTTCTTGCCATCCTCTGCCATCATAAAGCCCGTGGTGATAACGTTGCTAAAGGCATGAGTATTAAACACACCACCAACAAGCACATGCTGATAGTAAAACCACGTACGACATTGGTCTTGAGCCTCGGCTATAAAGTCAACTGGTATACGCTTATTAAACTCCTCCTTATTCTCAAACGGATAGTGCAAGGCTGCAAAAGGCACAGAGCCAGAATTAAACCATGTGTCTAGTACGTCTGGTATGCGGCTCATTTTACCCTCACCATCCTTACACGTCTTGCAATCAAAATGTATCTCATCTACTATGTCTTTATGCAAATCTGCCACCTCCACACCACTACGCTCTTTAAGCTCAGCTATAGAGCCAAATACCTCTTGATTGTCACACTCACTACAGCGCCATATAGGTATAGTGTTGGCCCAAAAGCGGCTGCGGCTGATAGACCAATCGCGCGCACCCTCTAGCCACTTGCCCCAGCGCCCTTTTTTAATATGGTTTGGTGTCCAGTTTATATCTTCTGCGTATTTTAGTAAGTCACTCTTCATCTTCTCTACAGCTACAAACCAGCTACCAGTGGCATAATTGAGTAGTGGCGTAGCACAACGCCAGCAGTGTGGATAACTGTGCTCAATCTTCTGCTTGGCAAAGAGTTTGTCGTTATGAGCTAGCCACTTTATTATCTCTATATCTGTCGCCATGTGGTCATCCTTGTTATCTCCTTTAGGCTTTACATTGAGACCTGCAAAGTCTGTGACCTCCGGCTTGAAGTGGCCAGACATATCTACATGCTGTACAAATGGTAGGCTAACCTCTTTAGCCAGCTCCATATCCTCAGCCCCAAAGGCTGGCGCCTCGTGCGCTATACCTGTACCATCCTCGTCAGAGATAAAGTCAGTGGCATACACCTTCCATCCATTTTCTCTATTCTCTAGGCTCTTGTCATTGGCGTAATAGTCAAACAGTGGCTTATACGCCTTGCCCACAAGCTCAGTACCCTTATACTCGCTCACTATATTATACTCACTATCACCAAATACGTCTTCAATACGTTTCTTGGCTACTATATATTTTATAATGTTGTCACTCTCACTGTCAGCCAACTCTACTGTTGCATAATCTATATCTGCACCAACAGCAAGAGCCACGTTGCCGGGGAGTGTCCAAGGTGTCGTCGTCCAAGCGAGTACAAATGTGCCCAGCTCATCAATGAGCTCAAACTTGGCTGTCACAGACAAATCTTTAATATCTTTATACCCCTCGGTAACCTCACTCTGGCTCAGAGTCGTCTCACATCTTGGGCAGATGTGCATAATGCGGTGGCTCTCATATATAAGCCCTTTGTCAAAGAGTTGCTTAAAGGCCCACCACTCACTCTCCATAAAGTCCTTATCCATCGTTTTGTAAGCATTCTCCATGTCTGCCCAGCGGCCTATACGTGGCACTATCTGCTCCCATACATCCACATACTCAAATATCTTGTCACGGCAGGTATCATTAAACTTCTTTATACCAATCTTCTGTATGTCATCTCTGCCTGAGATGCCGAGCTCCTTCTCTACTATGTTCTCTATCGGCAAGCCGTGGCAATCCCACCCCCACTGGCGCTTAACCTTATAGCCGCGCATAGTCTTATACCTCGGTATTGCATCTTTCACAAAGCTCTGCAGTAAGTGCCCGTAGTGCGGTGTACCAGTAGCAAACGGGGGGCCATCATAGAAGGTAAACTCCTCAGGATTCTCTTTGCCTGCCGGCTTCTCTATACTTTGCTCAAAGATTTTCTCTTTATTCCAAAAATCTAGTATCTTCTCCTCTCTTAAGGCTATCACGGATTTTTCTACTTGACTCTCTTGTTCTTTGTTCTGTTCTTTATCATTAGGCATCGCTCAATGATAGCAAATCTGCTATGATAATGCCAATGATAGACAAGGCACATGTTGAGATAAATAAGAGTTGGCTAGAGGCACTTGCTAAGTATTTTAACAAACAAGAGTTTATAGACTTACTAGCAAAAGTACGTAAAGATTATTTAGACAAGAACACGACTATCTACCCACCGCCTGCCGACATCTTCAAGGCGTTTAACGAGACGCCACTAAACAAAGTAAAAGTGGTGATACTCGGCCAAGACCCATACCATAACCCCGGGCAGGCCCATGGGCTCTGCTTCTCAGTACCTGAGGGCGTGCAGACGCCGCCATCACTTATGAATATCTTTAAGGAGATTGAGGGCGATATCCACTCAAATCAAGAACACCGAAGCAAGGCTTCGGTGCAAAGTACTAATCTAACTCGCTGGGCTACTCAGGGGGTATTTTTGCTCAATACAGTGCTTACAGTACTTAAAAATCAGCCAGCTAGCCATGGCAAAATAGGCTGGCAGGAGTTCACAGACCACGTTATACAGACCATCTCAGACAAGCAAGAACATGTCGTCTTTATACTCTGGGGCGCGTACGCACGCAGCAA
>CAZWWY010000024.1:4502-7712 GCA_964637785.1 uncultured Candidatus Saccharibacteria bacterium | reverse complement strand
CTAAACCTCCTCCCACTTAGGTACTATCCTCACCTTGACTGTGTCTGTTAGGTCTCCGTCACATTCTATGGTGAAGATGCTCTCACCAAGAATTGTGACAATCTCTGAGCCTGCAAAGGCTGTAGAGGAGAGGTCTGGACCTGAGATAGTGCAGCCTGTGGCTGCTGCTGATGACCAAGTGATACGAGAGGTTTGGCCTTGAGCTACTAGGGTTGGGCTTGCTTGTATGTTTACTGTTGGGTTGGTGGTGGTGTATATAGAGCAAGAGAAGGTTTGGTTAGAGCCGTCGCAGGAGAGTCTGTACTCACTGCCTACCTCTGGTTGTACTATCTCTAGGCCATCTGTTTGACTGCCTGTGTATAGGGTGGTGTTAGAGGTTGTCTCTGTTAGTGTACTGCCTGTACTGTCTGTACAGTTCCACCTTAGTCTGATGCTCTCTCCTTGTGTGATGTCTTGGGGGAAGCAGTCTAGCCATGAGGTGTTTGGGCCTCCTCCTACTGTATTGAAGGTTGAGTATGGGTTGAGTGTTGTGTCTTCTCCTGTGACTGTTGTGGTGGAGGTATTGTCTTCGTTGTTGTCTGTAGTGTTGTTGGTATTTACTGTGCAGGAGGCTGTGGCAGATGTGCTAGCCCCACTACATAATAATGAGTATGTAGTGTCTTGTATGGGGAATACTGAGAGAGCTCCCCCAAGGGCACCCCCTGTGCTAAAGTTGGTGCCAGCGCTAGAGACAGCGTTGGCACATGACCATGCTATTATCACTGGCTCGCCTATGTTGATGTCTTCAGGGTTGCAGGTGATTACGGCTGTTGTGACAGGATTGTATTGAGTGCCAGGGCCCGAGCCTGAGGTTGTCTCTCCTTCATCTCCCCCTGTCCTCATGCTAGCGGTTATTCCATAGGCTGGACCACTCCTAATGACAGAAAATGATAAATCTGTTTGTTGACCATTTGCCCAACTAGCTAAATTTGCTGCATAATTAAAGCTCTGCGCTGGAGTAGATGTTGTAATAGAGCCATATGCAGGACCATTATCAGGAGACGTGTCTTCTTCTCCGCCGGCAAATATCAATACCGGCACAGTAATAACACTTATAAGTAATATAATGAAGCTCCCTTTTAGTCTGTTTTTTACTTTGTACATAATGATAAGTAATTATTGCCTCCAATCATTGATAATTAGTGATCCTGGCTTTACATCTATAATTGTAAATATCTCATTTAATCTCTTACCTGTAGAGATGCTATAAAACTGCCCTATCATGCCAAAGCCATCTTCATTAACTAAAAACTCTACTCTAGACTTGCCACCTGGAGATATGCCTCTTGGCTTTTGTATATTTTGTAAGTTTTCATATTCTTTACTATCTATATTTTTTATATTGTATAATTTAGGGGTTAAAACTCCTTCTTCTATTATGTCCGCTACAAAAAAGCTTTCTCCTTTATCATCAAGAAACAATTTATATATAGCACGTCCGTTATCTAAAAAAGATATGTGCAATGGCTCTATAAATTTATTATTACTCACATCTTCAAATTGAAGAAAGCGGACCTCACCCGGGCTCCATACTGCAGACCGCCAATCATTGGTGCTATTGCTCTGTAAAGTCAGATACAACTTACCGGTAGGGGCATCTAATTGCATATCTGCAGCCTGATGACTCTCTTGTAAAGCTTGTAAATAAAGATACCCACCTGTACCTATTGTTAATAAAGCGACAACTCCCAATAGCACCAATAGCTTACTAAGTAAGCTTGTGTTTGGGTTGTCTTCTGGAATATTAGATTGCTCAAATGCTTCCATAACTAGTCTAGTATACCGTAGCATGCTGTAATATAAATACTATTAAAAAATAGCTGGGGATAAGAAAAAGCCGCAGAGGTTGGGTAACCCTCTGCGGCTTTTATGATTGTTCTGGTTTTTCCTCAGCCTTGCCCTGCGGCAAGCTTGGCAAGAGAAACGATAATCTCTCCACGTCGCAAGCTCTCTACAATGAGCAGTTGCAATCCGAGAGATTCGTTCATGATACCTACCAGATGCACCAACGAGGATGCGCTGAATGCCAGGGCAAAATTCTGACGGAGGCCACCAGCCGCCAAAAATGTTAGGGTATACACAATAGTATACCCTAATGGGGAATACTCTGGCTGATCAACTAAAAAAAACATCTGAGCCAAAAGTGAGACCACCACGATAGTGGTCCACTTCACCGAAGTCCTCCACTTAAAGTAGGAGGCAACCATTATCACTGCGGCCATGGGTATTAACCTGGCCGTAAACTCAGCGAGAAGTGCAACTCTCAAGTCACCCTCTAATACCCCTCTCAGGGTGTAGCGGGTGACTTTTTCTATGAGAACCGCAGCCTGTTGAGCCACCGGGACAGCCGTCCCGTAGTAACTTCTGTCCTTCATAAAATAACCGACGTATTCTCCATACCCAATGAAGAGTACCGCGATTATTGCGGCCATAATTATAACCACAACACGTGGAAGTGTTGTGGTCTTATTAATCTTGACAAGAAATCCCCAAGTGTCTCCCCAGACACTTGGGGTGGTTGCGCCACTCCGTGGCGTGTCTGAGAATAAGCTCATGAGGGTCTCCTGTATGTTGATGTGTTAAAACCAAAAAATCAAAAAAACAAATTGACAAAAAACGTATCTGAGCGCAGTATGCCACTAAATTAACCCTTTGTCAATACCAAAACTGAGTTATCCACAGGCACTCTTTATCAGCCCTATGTTATATTACATGATTTATTTTATCTAAAAAGGTTTGCAATATGATTGCTGCCGCGTGTGCATCAACTTTTGTATTATCTGCTCTGCTTGCCTTATGCTTCTGTTGGCCCGACTTACGCGTACGGGATACGTCTCCCCTGGCAGATTGCTCACTTGGTATTGCCCTTGCCAGCTTGGTTGTATATCTCTCGTCTATATAGTGCACCGATAGCTCTTGCCCTGTAAAGTGTTTGAGTCTCTCCACAAACTCTTGCACATCACTTGCTACGCTATTAAGGCCTCCTGAGAGGCTCAGTGACTCACCCACCACAGCGGTGCACACACCCTCGTCTTTGATAATATCTGCCACAATGCTTGGTAGATACTTATCGCTTGGCAATACTATGCGAGGGAAGGCCACAGTGCCATCACTATTACTCACCGCAATACCAACCTTCTTGGTGCCATAGTCTATGCCTATATATTTCAT
>CAZWWY010000024.1:0-4402 GCA_964637785.1 uncultured Candidatus Saccharibacteria bacterium | reverse complement strand
CCTCGGAGAGGTGGTAGAGAGGTTTAATACGCTCGCCTTGAAAGCGAGAGTGTCGCAAGGCACCGCAGGTTCGAATCCTGTCCTCTCCGCAAAGTTTATTATTATTACTTATCAACACTACCCTGAGCTAGGTGGTGGCTATATATAGATATATTTACTATAATACCTAGATGAGACTTAAAATGAGCCAACGAGGATTCACTCTTGTGGAGCTGCTCGTCGTGTTGACTATTATTGCCTTATTGGCATCTGTGATATTTGCCAGTATTGGGTATATCCAAAAGAAGAGCCGTGATACAAAACGTATAGAAGATATTCAATCTATACGTAAGGCGCTAGAGATGTACAATACAGGGCACAATCGTTACCCTGTGAGTGGGGCAAACTTATTGGTACTTGATGGCGGCGTCAGTGACCTCGTCTCATCTGCATTGATAGCAGATGGTGTAATACCGATATTACCAAAAGATCCATTACACCCTGATTACTCTTATAGATACTCCAACACGAGTCTTGGCACAGACTTTACCATCACCTTCTGTCTTGAGGGAGACTCTGTACCTAATTACTCCGCTGGTTGTGACAATACTTTAACTCCTTAATTATGAGTGCGCCTGCAATAGCATGGCAATCTGCCGAGCATAAGCACAAAGAAGTCAAGACTCAAGACTGGTTTTGGGCTCTTGGCTTTATAGCTATCTCTGCTGCAGTGACATCCATACTGTTAAGTAATGTGCTATTAGCTATGATAATATTGCTCGCTGCCATAACTCTTGGACTCTATGCTAATAAGGCTCCCCAAGAGCTTAGCTGCTCTCTCTCTACTAGGGGTATAACTATTAATGAAGTATTACACCCGTATAAAAATTTAGAGGCATTTTGGATTGATGAGACTCACCCTGATAAAGACCACAACTCCCTCATCTTAGATGCGCGCAAACCTCTTGTGCCACATTTGATAATCCCTCTGCCTCCAGACCTAGACAGAGATGTCTTGCAAGATTATTTGCTAGATTATTTGCCAGAGAAGGAGCTCTTTGAGCCGCCGGCACAACGCATAGCTGAGCTCTTTGGATTCTAACTTGTGCTCCCGCTAGGAGTCGAACCTAGATCGCAGGTTCCGCAAACCTGTATTCTATCCATTGAACTACGGGAGCCTCCTACTTAAGCTTTGCAATATTTGCTACAAGGCGAGACTTTTTACGTGCTGCATTATTCTTCTTTAATATGCCCCTCTTTGTTGCTTTGTCTATAGTTTTGTAGACTCCTGAGATGGCTGCCTCTGCTGCTTTTTTATCCTTCTTTAATATTAAGATCTTGATATCTTTAATAGCAGTCTTGAGAGTACGTAGTACGCGCAAGTTAAATACGCGCTTACGGTCTGCTTGCTTATATGATTTTTTTGCTGATTTTGATGTTGCCATATTGCCCACTATTCTACACATATTTGCTTACATCGCAACCTCTGGTACTATCTATAGTATGATAGGGTCATTAAGAGGCATCGTGCAAGATATAAATATCAATAATCTACTGCTAGACGTAGGTGGTGTAGGCTACTTGGTATACGCACCTGTGCATACTGTGGCAGAGGCAAAGCTAGGCAAAGAGCTCTTTGTACATACATACCTCGCGGTGCGAGAGACGGCACTAGACCTATACGGCTTTGCTACTGCAGATGAGCAGCGCTTCTTTGAGATGCTTATAGGCATCTCTGGAGTTGGCCCCAAGTCTGCCCTCTCTATACTCTCGCTTGCAGATGTGCCAACATTACAAAATGCAATAGCACAAAATAATATAGATTATCTCACCAAGGTCTCTGGTATAGGTAAGAAGCTTGCACAAAAAATAGTATTAGAACTCAAAGACAAGGTTGGAGACGTAACCGTAGCCGGTAGCAGTGCAAACCAAGATGATGCAAGTGTAATAGAGGCGCTAGAGGCTATGGGCTATAAGCAATCGGAGGCACGCGAGGCTGTGAAGCAGCTACCAACCAAAGTGAAGGGGCTTAATGCGAGAGTCGCAGCGGCATTAAAGTCTATGAGCAACTAATATGAATAAGCTGATAACATACTTACGCAAAGTGATACCTCATAATTCACTTGTTAGACTATGGTACACACGCCTGCAGCAAGTGGCTGCTCTGATATTGATACCGATAGATACAAAAAAGTTGCAGCAAATCAAATTGATTGGAGTGACAGGCACAGATGGCAAGACGACCACTGTAGAGATGGTAGCCCATATACTTGGCGAGCTGAGTGTACCATACTTAAGCACCTCTAGTCTTGAAGCTAAGCTTAGTGGAGAGAAACTTACAGCGAGCAAACGCACAACACCCTCTCTGTGGGCACTGCGTAAGCTACTTAAGCAGGCTCTCAGCAGTGGTGCACGGGTAGCAGTGATAGAGGTGTCCTCTCATGCACTTGTGCAATGGCGTGTACTCGGGCTTAAGTTTGACGTGGCCGTACTTACAAATATAACGCATGAGCATCTTAATTATCATAAGACTCTAGAGGCTTATGCTGATGCTAAGAAGCTGCTCTTCACCAAATACTTAAAGAGTAGCGGGGTGGCTATACTGCCAAGCGATGATGAGTATGGTGGCAAGTGGCTCTCTGAGCTAGCAAATCTACTAGATAAGACACTGCCCTACTCGGCACTTGAGACTGATGCTACTACTATTAATAATGGCACAAGATTTACACATAACAACAAAGAGTACACTCTGCCAATGCTGGGTGAGTATAATGCTAGTAATGCAGTGGCGGGTGCGCTGGCCGTAAGCAGCGCACTCAACCTGGCCGCAACACCAAAGCCCGGCTTTGGTGTTGACGAAGCTTTACAAACAATGAGTAACTTTAGTGGTATACCGGGGCGCATGCAGCTGGTGCAAGTGCCAGCAACCAAGCCCGGCTTGGTTGCTACTGTGATAGTGGACTTTGCCCTCACAGAGAGAGCGATGACGAGTGCTCTCGCCACTGCGCGCAAGCTCGCAACACCGGCCGAGCCCAATGAGGATAGTGGCAAGGTGATAGTCGTCTTTGGTGCTAGTGGTGGGCAGCATGATGCCTCTGTGCACCCTGGGCTCGCGCGCGCCGCGGCGCGCGGTGCCAATGTATGCATCGTCACAGACGACGAGCCATACGACGGCGACCCGGCAACCATCAGGGCCAACCTAATTGACCATATTAAAGAAGCTGTCATAACAGGTAACCTAAATACAAAATATAAGAACATTGCAGACAGGCGCGAGGCAATACACACCGCCCTATCACTTGCCAATAGTGGAGATGTGGTGATAGTCACAGGCATGGGTCACTACACCAGCCGCACAGTAGGTGATAAAGAAGTCCCTTGGAGTGATGTTAAGGTTATCAAAGAGGAGCTAGGTAAGTTACAACAAACCTGTGTATAATATCGTTATGCTGATTGACTTTTTAAAAATTATGGGGCTAGTTATAATACTTATTTTTATATGGTTATTTTTACAAAAATATACCAATGGAGACCTCGGCTGGGCCAGTATCGGTAGCTCTAATGGCAGATTAGCAGTGACTGATGCAGAGCTCTGGGATGACCCATCGCCGCATCGTGGCACTATACTTATCATGCCCAACAGCACGCCCACCGAGAGTAACCCCAGCACTGAGTACATATACTTAAAAGCATCACAAAGTAACGAGTCGCCCATTAATCTCTCTGGGTGGTCTCTGCGGTCAGTAGTACAAGACACTCGTATATATATACCGCCAGCCACCTTACTGTTGAGCATGACTGATGTAAACAGTGTGGGGCCTGTATATTTAGCTCCAAGTGAATATGCTATATTGCACACAAACTCCTCCCCCGTCTCTCACGTTGCCACATCTTTTCATACTAATGTATGTATTGGGTATCTAGAGCAATTTAACTCATTTACCCCACCACTTAAAAAAGTGTGTAATAATCCCAAAGATATATTACCAGCGACTCCAGAGAATGTCCGCACCTATGGTAGCGAGTGTATCAACTTCTTAAGCAGGGCGCGCACTTGCACTACATACACCACAGCCATGCCTGCGGAGCTATTGCCAGCCTGTCGTGACTTGGTAGCCCGCAAGCTCACATATCATGCCTGCTTAAGTGAGGCCTACGGGCGTGATGGCTTTAATATATTCAACAAAGGTGGTTGGTATCTGTATCTCAACCACGAGGCTGAGATATGGCGTAATAATTATGATGCCCTACAGCTCTTAGATGCTGAGGGTAAGGTTGTTGATGTATTGCGATATTAAGTGTACAATCTGCCTCATCAGCACCATTATTATGGATATTGTATGTAATATCCGCCCATAGCTCAGCTGGTAGAGCAACGGACTTTTAATCCGTGTGTCGCAGGTTCGAGCCCTGCTGGGCGGAC
>CAZWWY010000023.1:0-7834 GCA_964637785.1 uncultured Candidatus Saccharibacteria bacterium | reverse complement strand
GTAGTTGCAATTATGCGACTATTGTATATACTACGGCGCACTACTTCACTAAAGTTACGAAGTGCACAGCAACACAAAAAATTAAACTTATGAACACAAAAAAGATAACAGTAAATATAAAAGCAAGAGACGGCAAGCCAAGTGCGGCTAGAGCTAGCGGTAACATCCCTGCAGTATTTTATGGACCCAAGGAGGAGGCTGTAGCAATCTCTGTAGATACAAGGGAGTTTGGCATAGTGTGGAAGGAGGCCGGAGAGAGTACCATCGTGACTCTAAGTGGTATAGGAGATGACAAAGAAGCTCTTATAACAGACATGCAGTGGCACCCAATCACAGACGAGCCAATGCATATAGACTTTTATGTGATAGAGCGCGGCAAGAAGGTGACTGTAAACGTGCCACTAGAGTTTATAGGCGAGGCTCCAGCAGAGAAGATAAATGGAGTAGTGACGAAGATAATGCATGAGCTAGAGATGGAGGTGCGCCCAAGTGAGCTACCTCAGCATATAGATGTAGACCTCACTCTGCTAGTAGACATATCTAGTGTGATAACAGTAGCCGACCTTAAGTTGCCAGAAAGCGCAGAGCCTACCGCGGGTCTTGGTGACCCTGTGGCATCTGTATCAGAGGCTGTTGAAGAAGACCTCTCAACACCAGTAGGAGATGCAATGGCAGAGGGAGAGCCTAGTGAAGAAGGTGCTGAAGAAGAGGACAGTAACGGAGATGAAGCAAGCTCAAATGAGGATAAAGACGACAAGAAAGAGGAGTAACATCACCTAGTATCATGTAGCTTAGTGGCAGCATAGATGCCGATAAGCAAAATCACTCCCAATACACTAAAGAGGTACTGCATCGGCATAAATAACAAGAGTACCAACCCTATGCCTGGGCCTATGATATATGCAAGAGGCCTTAACATGCGGAAGGCGCTTATGGTGTCTGTGTCACTACTATCAACATGCTTAAAGAAGTATATCTCATTCATTACCTCTATAATTGCCGCTCCAACCCTGGTGATAAATAGCACAAGCATCCACAGCGCAAAGTCTGCAGTGGTGATAAGAGATAGAGAATACGATGCTATAGCCATAATAATAAAACCGAGGATAAGAAATTCTTTTTCACCATAGCGTTTATCTGCAAAGTGCCCAAGTGGCCACTCAAGCAAAACAAAGGGTATAAGCATAACAGAGAAGATGATACCAATAGTCGCTAAAGAAAAGCCGATGTGTAGATGTAAGTATATAGGAGTGTAGATTACCATCCAAGAGAAGAAGAAGCGTATTAGAAATTGAATAGTAAAGATATGGCGCAAATTGTTATCTTTATGTAACTCTCGTATAGTTGGCATTATAGCCAACTTCTCATATATAGGATCTTTAAACTTATTAAACATATACCAAAGCAAGAACATAAATGGTATAAGTACCACAGCAGATAATACGTATAGCTCCTTAAAGCCATAAGATTTAAGGATAAGACCAGCTATAAACGGAGAGATAACAAATGCCACATTAATCATAGTGAGGAAGGAGCTCCTACCGTCACCAGTCTCACTCTCACTTTTAGTATTTGCCTCAAGTAATATATCAAGCCCGTAAAATAGGGGTATAGATAAGGCAAGAGCCATTACAAACATAATAAGTACAGCGGGAGCGTAAGTGCTAAACCCAATACCTAAGAATAAGAGAATCTCAGTAAATGCTACAAACATAGTTACTTTATAGACTCCAAAAAGGTTAAGCAGTTTAGGCAGTACATAATAAAGTGGGATACTTAATAAAGAGCCAACAATGTATAATCCACCTAGCCAACTCTCTGGGATATTGTGACTCGTTAAAAAGCTAGAGTTAAAGTATACGACTAGCGCTACGTGAGCCCCAAGTAAAAAGTTGAGTATATAAAGAGATCCTTTTGTCCGACTACTTTTTAATGAGTGACTAAGCATCTGTGCATTATACAGCACTTTTATAGTAATGATGGTATAATGATGAAATCATGTGGAAATATCTTTTTGTAGTATTTTTTATAACATCTTTTGCGTCCCTGTTACCTCTTAGTGCTGTGACTGCAGAGCAAACAGAAGAGCAAATAGAGGCCGAGCGCGTTAGGTTAAAGACACAGATAGTATTAGAAGAGATGGAAATCCAAAAAGAACGTATAAAATTAATGAACCAAAAGGAGGAGCGAGAGGGATATGAGAATGAGGCCGCGATACTTAGCGGAGAAATAAGCCAAGCCAACCGCTCTATACGTAAGCGTAGCTTGACTATCAAATCACTCAACTATGATATAAAAGATAAAGAGGGAGTAATAGGCGAGCTAGATGAGAGAGTAGTACGAGAGAAGGCGGGCTTAGCGCAGCTGCTGCGCAAGACTCGTGAGCATGATGATGTCTCATTCGTAGAGATTATCCTTGCCGGCAAATCATTTACAGAGGCATTTTCAGATATTGATAGATTTGAGACCATCAAGAGAGCACTTGGCGTCTCTTTTATAGAGATATCACAGACGCAGAGTGGCTTACGTCGTGAGCAAGATAGCTTAGCAGATGCACGTAGCGACCAAGAGGAGCTAAAGATGATACAAGAGCGCGAGCGCCAAGATGTTGTAGTCAGTAAGAGTGTGCAAGACGACCTCGCACGCGATGCTAGGTATAAAGAGGAGACACACCAAGAGACCATAAAAGCAAAAGAGCGCACAGTGGCCGAGATACGAGCCAAACTCTTTGCCCTTAGAGACTCTAACAGTGGCGACTTATCATTCGGCACTATGCTCGGCTATGCTAAAGAGGCGGGCGCTCGTACTGATGTGTCTCCCGCTCTTATACTCGCGATACTCACAGTAGAGACGAATCTTGGCAAGACGCTCGGCATTGGTAAATGGTATGAGGATATGCACCCAACGCGTGATGTGCCTGTCTTTAAAGAGATAGTGGCAGAGCTGGGCCTTGACCCAGATGAGATGCCTGTCTCTGCGCGGCCGTGCTCGGCAGCCAAGCGTAAGGCGGCCGGCCCCGGCAATAGGTGTGGCTATGGCTATGGAGGGGCGATGGGGCCGGCCCAATTCATCCCCTCTACGTGGATAATGTATAAAGACAGGATAGCGCGCGTGACCGGGCAAAGCCCGCCGAACCCTTGGGAGCCGCGCACGGCCGTCTTTGCTACATCACTCTTGATGATGGATAATGGTGCAGATAAGGGTACACGCAATGCAGAGCATAAGGCAGCCGTACGCTACCTAGCTGGCTGGCGCAATGCAGAGAAGAGCGAGTACTGGTGGTATGGAGACAAGACAATGCGCTGGCGCGACCAATACGCCCAAGACATCGCTGCTCTTGAATAATGGGATTTTTACTGTATAATCTTGCCCATAATACAAAAAATAAAGACAGTATGAAGAAAGAGACACATCCAGACAATTACCGACAGGTAATCTTTAAAGATAACACTAGCGGCGAGAGCTTTCTCATTGGCTCATGCGTAGAGACAGAGCTTACAGGCAAGTTTGAGGGCAAGGAGTATCCACTATATGAGGTAGAGATATCTAGTGCATCACACCCATTTTACACAGGTAAAAAGACGACAATAGACCGCGCAGGTAGGGTAGAGAAGTTCAAGACTCGAGTAGCAGCCGCTAAGAAGTAGTACCCATCTTAGCGAATGCGTAGTGTGTTATACTACCAAATATGATTAGAATTTTTGAAGCAAAATTACTTTTTGATAAATGGAATAAAATTAAAAAAAAGATTAATTTTAAGAAAAACCCTAAGAAGTATAACGAGAGAGAGGTATGGTGGTGTGCCTTTGGGCAGAATATCGGAGGAGAACACAATGGTGTGGGTGATGGATTTCAACGCCCCGTGTTAGTCATAAGAGGCTTTAGTGAGTCTACTTGTGTTGTGCTCCCACTAACCACGTCTACTAGTAAGCATAAGTATAGGGTGCCTATTAACAAAGTAGAGAACAGAGCAGCTAGTGTTGTATTGTCTCAAATTACTACGATAGATACAAGGAGATTGATAGATAAGAGTATACACACCGTTGACAAAGAATTATTCGAGACAATCAAAAAGCGCATCAGGGATTTATTCTAACGCGCTCTTTGATTTCTGATCCCCCTCTCTAGGAGGGGCTAGCCCGAAGGCACTTGTAGACTAATTATAGAACATATGTAAAAATAAGTCAATATGACAACAACAACCAACAAAACAAAAATGAATAATTTTAATATAGATGATTATGCAAGTAATCATAAAACCGCTTTTCTTGTAACTGAGTATAGGCGCCTTTTAGAGATAGAGGCAGAGAATAGAGAGTTGATGGAGGATGCAGATATGACTGAGCTTGCTAATGCAGAGTTAGAGAGTGTAGCAAGTCAAAAAGAGGGGGTAGAGCAACAGATACAGCAGATAATAAAGAGTGATGAGGAGGAGCGCAAATTTCCAAACGAGTTGGTGCTTGAGGTGCGTGCTGGGGTAGGCGGTGATGAGGCCGCACTTTTTGCTATGCAACTCGCAGAGATGTATCAAAAGTATGCCGAAGCTAAAGGGTGGCTTGTTACGCGCTTGTATGAGAATACTAATGATGTTGGGGGGTATAAGGAGGCCGCCTTTGAGATAAAGGGTAAAGACTGTTACAAGACGTTGCAATATGAGACGGGTGTGCACAGGGTGCAGCGCATACCAGTGACAGAAAAGCAAGGCCGGATACACACAAGCACAGCAAGTGTAGCTATAATGCCTATATATAAGCACACTAACGTAGAGATAACAGATGCAGATTTAGACATTGAATTTTCTCGTGCTGGTGGCAAGGGCGGGCAGAATGTGAACAAGGTAGAGACGGCCGTACGGCTTACACATAAAGAGACGGGTATCACCGTACGTTGTACTGCAGAGCGCACGCAAGGCAAGAATAGAGAGAAGGCGATGAGCATGTTAGCCTCACAGTTGCAACAGATGCAAGACGAGAGAGACGCTCGCGAGCGTAGCGAGTTCCGTGCTGGGCAGATAGGTACAGGTAGCAGAAGCGAGAAGATACGTACATACAACTTCCCTCAAGACAGGGTCACAGATCACCGCATCAAAGAGAGTTGGAGTGGTATGGAGAATATTTTAAATGGGGATATAGCAAAGATACTAGATGCAATTGCGTGCTACAATGATGCAGATGAACCGCAAGATGGACATACAGCATAAGCTGCACATAGACTTACCTAAAGACCTATTTGCCCTGCTGACTAACCGCTTACTCTTCCGTCTCGGGTTTGGGCTCGTGGGCGTCTTTTTGCCAATATTCTTCTATCAACTCTTTGATAACTCTATATATACATTACTTGGTATATATATTATCCTCGCTGCTGCCAGTATACCGCTCGTGCCTCTTGGTGCAAAGATGCTTGGAGCTTTTGGTATACGCAAATTACTATTTTTAGCTATACCATTTGCTGTTGTATCTATCGCCGCGCTATACTATGCAGAAGGTTACCCTGTACTCGCCGTGTCTGCATACATCGTCTCAGCAATATTATATAAGACACTCTACTGGGTGCCGTATCATACAGATTTGGCGCATCTAATCGGTCACCATAAGGTTGGTGCGCATATCGCTATATATAAGAATGTGCTACAAGTGATAAATGCACTTACACCACTTGCCGGTGGAGTCCTTATTGCTATGTTTGGCTTTAGTAATATCTTCGTCTTTGCTGCGGCAGTGCTGCTGGCGACTATAGTGCCTACCCGCTACATATGTGAGATATACGAGCGCTATGAGTGGGGCTTTATAGAGACGTTTAAGCACCTATTCGCAATTAAAAACAGAGCACTCTTATATGCATATACAGCAGATGGTGCTCAATCTATTATATCTGCCGTGGTGTGGCCGGTATTTATCTTTGAGTTATTAGATGGTAATTATATGTCTGTAGGATTCGTCACATCACTTACTATCATTGTTATACTCGCACTCAATGTGGTAGTCGGCAAGTTTATAGACAAAGTCGGCGATGAGAAGATGCTCAAGTACAGTACCATACTTGCCACTACGGGCTGGATAGTCAAGATTTTTGTAGATAGCGCCTTTCAGATATTTATCACAGACACTTATCATAGGCTTGGTAGGGCAGCCAACAGGATGAGCTTTGACGCATCTACATACGAGCATGCCGCAGATAACGGGCACTATGTAGATGAGTTTACTACTCTTAAAGAGATAGCCCTCAACATCGGCAGGGTATTAATGCTCATCACCGTAGCGTTACTCGTATATTATATAGGTAACATTCGCGTAATCTTTGTACTTGCGGCTGGCGCCACCCTCTTTATGGTGATGCTCAACAAGCAGCTTAATGTGAAGTAGTATGTCTGATATTACTACTCCTGTCACGTTTAATATCTCTGTGGGTGAGTTTAGTGGCTCACTTGAGACGCTCTTAGAGATGGTGCAAAAGCGTAAGATGCATATAAGTGACGTGTCTTTGGCGCAAGTGGCAGATGATTATATAGAGTATGTGAGAGGCCTTGGCGGCGCACATAGTAAAGAGACAGCCAGCTTTATAGTCATAGCCGCCACACTCTTGCTGATTAAGTCAAAGTCACTATTACCAACTCTAGACCTTACTGAAGATGAGGAGGAGTCTATAAAAGACTTAGAGCAGCGTCTAGGATTATATAGTATATATAAGCGGGCGAGCACAGTATTAGCAGAGCATCTGAAGCTAGGCAAGCCGCTACAAGCACCTAGGCAAGGCCTGGGTGCTGATGCTGGTGTGGTGACTTGTGTATTTGTAGCGGCAGATAATCTTAGTATTACTAACCTGAGCAGTGCCATACAAGATGTATTGCAACAACTACCAACAGTAGAAGACAAGCAAGAGGCAAGCATACAAAGTGCAGTAAATATAGAAGATGTGATGCAGAGCCTATTACAAAGAGTGCAGCAATCTGTGCAGACAAGCTTTAATAACTCTACTACTGGTAGCAAAGCAGATATCTTAGTAGAGTTTTTAGCATTATTAGAGCTGATTAAAAATGGGACACTATTAGCTGAGCAGAGTAGTGCTTATAGTGAGATAGTAGTATTAGAGAAATCTTAAAAATCATCCCCCGAATGCAATCAGTAGCATTCGGGGGATGTATTGGGTGTAATCGAAGTGACATAGTGAAATTCTACCCGCGGACCCAGACTCTCGGGTCCTTTTTTGACTGTCGCTTTTTGATACGATAGCGACTGATCTTTTGTATCTCTGGATAAATGTTATCCAGAACATACTTATCACTGGCGATAAGTACCGCATGGCTTTGACCACGATACGTGGTCACCGCTAGGCGCAATATGCGCGTAGGCCAACCAAGTTGTACCAAATCGCGCTGTTTACGAAGAGCATAATCTTCGCAGTCACCAGTGCTCTGGGCTACTTGCCAAATGTCGATACCCTTGTTGTTGCCGTCTTTTTTCGGGTGGACGGTGTGATTAATATGGCGGTTAACCATCACCATCTGCGCAATTCGCTTACGCGTGAGTTTAAACTCCTTGCGCAAGCCACGACTCTTGCAGGCTGTTGCTCCTGGTTGCTTCATACACATCACTATGTGCCCAAAGGGCGCCATAATGCGTTGTTCTGCTGCTTCGGCAGCCCCAGAGATAACAAATAATAAAGCAGTAATTAGTATGATTTTCTTTAGATTCAACATGAATTTCTCCTAGTTCTAGGTGTCTCTATTTTATTTTCTGTAACAAATCATAACACAAGTTTAGCAAGTTGTCCATATGCAATGGCTGAATTAACACCTGAACCGCACCAAACATAAAACCTGTAGTGTAAAATAGTT
>CAZWWY010000022.1:0-7839 GCA_964637785.1 uncultured Candidatus Saccharibacteria bacterium | reverse complement strand
AAAAACAAAACGCCCACGGTAGCTTTAACCACAAGCTCTGCGGGCGTTTTATCATACTTGTAAAAACTTAGCACTTCGAGCACTAAGTTTGTGTATGTGCGATTGTTCTAGTAAGATACTGCCATGCAAGCAGTTATATTAGCAGCGGGGGAGGGTATGCGGATGCGGCCACTTACTCGGCATGTGCCGAAGCCTATGGTGCGATTTATGGGAGCTGATAGAGTGCGCCGTAACTTGGTAGAGCATAACCTAGAGTTACTACCAAAGGAGGTGACAGAGCTGATATTTGTAGTAGGGTATCTTAAGGAGAGTATGATGAACCACTTCGGCGACGAGTATAATGGCCGCAAGGTGCGGTACGTGGTGCAGAAGAAGCCACTTGGCACAGGCCACGCCATCAAGCTGGCAGCGAAGTATATTAAAGGGAGATTCTTGGTGATGATGGGCGATGACTTATATTCTAAGGCAGATATCAATGCAGTGATAGGTGCACCAGAGAGCGCGATATTAGTACAGAAAGTGCGGAGCAAGTTTAGAGGAGGTAATGTAGAACTAGATGATGACGGCAACTTACTAGGTATAGCAGAGGGTACGCATGATAGTGGGTATATTAACGCTGCACTATATATAATTACTTTGGACTACTTCAGCTACTCGCCTGTACCTATTAAGGACGGCAAAGAGTTTGGCCTACCGCAGACATTAGTGGTGATGGCACAAGACCATAAGGTGAAGGTGATAGAGGCAAAGTGGTGGCAGCAGATTACAGATATAGCTGATATAAAGCGTGCACCAACCCTACTAAGGACGCGAAGTAAGGCTTGATTGTGGCCTGCTCTATGATACAATCGCAAGCGTTATGACACAGGATACACATGGAGTTGTCGATACTATTACAGCGCAAGCCTCTGAGGCACACGATACAGGCATACACATAATGCCGCTTGCCGCAGAGACCTTAGGAGAGCTTTACAGTATACCAATAAATAATACTTTAATTACTAGTTGGGTAGTGATGCTTATACTTATTATCATCGCATTTTTTGTTGGTCGCACTATAAAGATGGTGCCAGGCAAGGTGCAGCTAATATTTGAGAGTGTAATTAATTTTGTTTATGAATATATGATAGAGACTCTTGAAGACCGTAAATTGGCAAGAGTATTTTTACCTCTTATACTTACATTATTCTTATTTATAGTATTTGCAAACTCATTACAATTTACCCCTGGTATAGGCTCTATAGGTATCTGGCATGATGAAACCTTGGTGCCACTTTTTAGAAGTATAAATACGGATCTTAATGTTACTCTTGCATTAGCTCTTATAGCATTTATTACCATAGAGTTTACGGGTATTTTTAAACTTGGCTTCTTCACTCATATGAGTAAATTTATAAATTTTAAATCACCACTTGCCTTTATAGTTGGTATAATAGAGTTAGGTTCAGAGCTCGTACGTATAGTATCCTTCTCATTTAGATTGTTTGGTAACATACTTGCAGGTGAGGTGTTGATAGCAGTAGTAGCTTATTTTGTTCCTTATGCATTACCGAGTGCTCTTATGGGATTTGAGTTATTTATAGGATTTGTGCAGGCTGGTATTTTTGCTCTCCTTACGTTATTATTCATCAAACTTGCTGTTATTAAGCCACACTAGTACCTGCCAAGAGGTATTAATGTGGCTTTGTAACAAAAGTCAGTTAAAGTTATCAATTATTAAAATAATAAATTTATTATGGAATTAGAATCAGCAAAAGCGATAGGTATGGCATTGGCAGCAGGTCTTGGGGTTATTGGCCCCGGCATCGGTATAGGTCTCATAGGAGCTAAAGCTATGGAGTCTATAGGACGTAATCCAGAGGCCAGCAGTAAGATTGTATCAAATATGATTATCGCTATAGCCTTTGCAGAGGCACTCGGTATTCTTGCACTTGTAGTAGCGTTCATTATAAAAGGACTATAATTTAAGATTATGGTAGATTTATTAGCATCATTTGGTATAGATTGGAGACTACTTATAATACAGACTGTTAACTTTGGTGTGCTGTTGATTGCGCTCACATACTTTTTGTATAAACCTGTATTAAAGGTTCTTGAAGAGCGTAGGAGTAAGATCGAGCAAGGAGTTAGAGATGCATCAGAGGCTAAGATTAGCCTAAACAAGGCAGATAAAGAAGCAGGAGAGATAGTTGGACAAGCCAGCAGCAAGGCAGAGGAGATAATCCTTAATGCTAAAGATGCTGCGGTAGAGAAGGGTAAGGGCATAGTGGCAGAGGCAGAGGCTCGCAGTGAGGCTATTGCGGCAGATGCACAAGCCAGAGCAGACGAGGCAGCAAAGCGAGCACTGGATGGTAGTAATGAGCAGATAGCTCGCACGGCGATCTTGGCTGCAGAGAGGTTACTTAAAAAACAATTAAAATAATAATGCTTAGTAGACTATGAATCCAGATGTATACGCCAAAGCAATATTTGAGCTAGAGGTCAGTGGTAGTGATGCTGGCAAGATAGTGAGCGGCACAGTGGGCGCACTTAAGAGGCGTGGTGCAATAAGCTTATTACCAAAGATACTCAAGGCATACAAACGTTTAATAGAGAGGGCGCGGTCTACAGGCTCAGTGCTTACTATAGCTAGGGCGTCAGATAAGGCCGGTGCACTTATGGAGTCTCGTGCTAGTGAGGGCACAGCTATCAAGGTAGACAGCGATATCATAGGAGGGTATAGATTAGAGAGCGGGAGCAGCTTGGTAGATAATAGCTTCAAGAGGCACTTATTGCAGATATACCGCAATGTGACGTCTGCATAAATATACAATTATTAACATTATAAATAAGATATGGACAGCACAATTATAGAGAAGATAAAAAAAGAGATTGAAGGCTTAGGCATAAATGCAGAGGCACAAGAAGTAGGTAGAGTCATAAGTGTAGGAGATGGAGTGGCAGAGTTGAGTGGCCTCAGCGAGGCAAAGATGATGGAGATGATACTCTTTGATGACTCAGGTAAAAAGACTCTTGAAGAGGCAATGCAGAGCGATGGAGTGCTATACGGCCTCGTGCTCAATCTAGAGGAGGATGTTGTAAAGACGGTTATCCTCGGAGATGCGAGCCGAGTCTCAGAGGGCATGTTAGCCCGCTCTACTGGGCGTGTACTGTCTATACCTGTAGGAGATGACATACTCGGTAGAGTAGTCAATGCTCTCGGTGAGCCAGTAGATGATAAGGGAGCTATAAAGAGTGAGCAATTTAACCCAATAGAGCGCGAGGCATACAGCGTGCTAGACCGCAAGAGTGTAAGCACACCTCTGCACACTGGACTCAAGGCCATTGATGCTATGGTGCCTATCGGCCGCGGGCAGCGTGAGCTAATCATTGGAGACCGCTTTACTGGTAAGACGACTATCGCTATAGACACTATAATAAACCAAAAAAACGAGCCAAAAGAGACTCGCCCACTATGTATATATGTAGCCATAGGGCAGAAGGAGTCTAAGACGGCGCGCATAGTGCAGCAGCTAGAGGAGGCAGGAGCTATGGAGTATACAGTTGTTGTTACGGCTTCTGCCTCTAGTGCTGCTCCTATGCAATTTCTTGCTCCATTTGCTGGTGCCGCTATCGGGGAGTACTTTATGGACTCTGGCCGTGATGCTTTGATAATCTACGACGACCTCTCTAAGCAGGCTGTGGCATATCGAGAGCTATCACTTTTGCTTAGGCGACCACCGGGGCGCGAGGCGTACCCAGGAGACATCTTTTATCTACACTCACGCCTCTTAGAGCGTGCAGCGAGGCTCAATGATAAGCTTGGCGGAGGCTCACTCACAGCACTGCCAATAATAGAGACACAAGAGGGAGATGTGTCTGCGTATATCCCTACGAATGTTATCTCTATCACTGATGGACAGATAGCGCTTGACTCTAGCCTATTTAACCAAGGCTTGAGGCCAGCGATAGACGTTGGTAACTCAGTGTCTCGTGTGGGTAGCTCTGCACAGACAAAGGCTATGAAGAAGGTTGGCGGCTCAATGCGTGTAGAGCTTGCACAATTCCGTGAGCTTGAGGCCTTTATGCAATTTGCACAAGACCTTGATGAGGCTACCAAGAAGCGTATAGACTCTGGCCGTAGGCTCACAGAGTTATTAAAGCAGAAAAATGGCGAGCCAATACACTTTGCGCTGCAGGCACTAGTGATTTACGCAGCTATCAATGGTCACCTAGACTCAGTGCCAGCAAGCAAGATAGTAGAGACAGAGGGCAAGCTTAGAGAGTTCTTTACTGGGCAACACAAGAATTTGGTAGAGGCTGTTACAAAGGAGAGAGAGATAAGTGAGGCAAGCGAAGAGGAGCTAAAGAAGACTATAAAGACCTTTGAGAGCGCCCATAAAGAGCTTTTTAGTGAGGAGTAAGATATATTTATTTTATGAAGATAATAGTTGGAAGTAAAAACAAAGCGAAAGTAGCAGCCGTTGAGGATCTCATTAAGGATTACTCTTGTATAGCGCATGCCGATATCTCTGGAGTGAATGCCGAGTCTGGAGTTAGTGAGCAGCCACTTACTCTTGAAGAAACTGTGCAAGGTGCTGTGAATAGAGCAAAAGATGTAATTAAAGACGGTGGGGATTATGGTTTTGGCATTGAGTCTGGCCTCATGACAGTGCCAAATACCTTGAGCGGGCATCTTGATATGTGTGTCTGTGCAATTGCAGATAAAGATGATGTGTATATCGGCCTGTCGTCTGCATGGGAGTTTCCTAATCCAGAAGTAGTAAGGAGTATGCTGGAGGAAGGGCTAGATATGGCACAGGCTTGTGTAAAGCATGGACTGACTGATGATCCAAGTCTAGGAGAAAAAGGAGGTGCGGTTAATATCGTTACCAATGGTAGGTTAGATAGAAAATCATATACACAGGAAGCCATTCGGAATGCCTTGATCCATCTGGAGCATAAGTTAAATAGGTAATAATGACTCAAAAAAACTTCGACAAATGGAATGGGCAGAAAAAGCATAGGGATGATTATGCTCCAGTACCACAATTTGAAGAGGGTGATGTTTGGCACTGTTCGTTCGGCTTAAATATAAGATATGAACAGGATGGAGTTGGGCCATTATCTCTGCGTCCAGTGGTGATTGTGAGGAAGTATAGTGAAGATATGTTCCTAGGGATACCCTTGAGTCGCACAAACAAAGACGGTGGATATTTCTACAGATTTAAGTTCCAAGGTGGAATGAGTACAGCAATATTGTCACAAATGAAGGCGATTGATGTAAAGCGCCTTGAGACAAAGATGGGTAAGTTAACAGATAGTCGACTTGAGAAAATACGAAAACGCTTCGCAATTTTGATATGGCGAGGCGTGTCCGAGTTGTTACCCTCACCGAAGTGAGGTCGTCCCTAGATGGGAATTTGTAGCAATATTATAACAATTGTAGTAAAGTAGTCAAGCAAAATAAAAACACAAACATGGCAGGACTCAAAGAGATTAAAAACAAAATACACTCAGTAAAAAAGACGCGTAAAGTAACGCGTGCTATGGAGGCCGTGAGCGCAGTAAAGATGCGTAAGAGTCAAGAGCGCGCCAAAGGTGCTAGGGCATATGCGCGTAGCGCGTTGCGCATACTTGGGCAAGTATCTTCTGTGCTAGAGTTTGGCTCGCACCCGTTGGTGGTGCACCGTGATGATGGAGACACAGCAGTGATATTAGTAACAAGTGATAAAGGATTAGCCGGTAGCCTAAATAGCGCGGTATTAAAGTTAGCAGAGAAGTTTTTAACAAATAAAGAGAATAATAATGGTAATGTAAAGTGGCTTTGCCTAGGTAAGCGCGGCCTAGACTGGGCGGAGCGACGCAACTATAATGTAATATATAATGCAAAAAATTTAAGTGATGATGTTCAGGAAATAGAGATGCAAGAGATAACAGCAAAAGCAATAAAAATGCAAGAATCTAAAGAGGTGAGTAGAGTGTATATACTATATACCAACTTCAAGTCTACCTTTGAGCAAGATGCTGTAATGAGAAGGGTGTTACCACTGAGTCGTGGAGCTCTGTACGATATAGTAGCAGGGATATTACCGCAGAAGGCCAAGGCCACAGCCGAAGGCATCGACCAGTCGGGCGATGTAGATAGAAATGTGGTCAACCTAGAGGAGGGTCTCCCAAGTGAGCGCAAAGGTCCAACTACTGAAGTGGATACGGTTACTGACTATGAGATAGAGCCAAGCCACTCAGACTTACTTAAGGAGGTGTTACCAAGACTGACCAATATCGTTGTTTTTCATGCTCTCTTAGAGAACAAGGCATCAGAGCACTCAGCACGTATGGTAGCGATGAAGAATGCGACAGACAAGGCAGGCGAGGTGGGTATGCTACTTCAGCGTAAGTTTAACAAGGCGCGTCAGGCGGCTATTACTGCTGAGATAGGAGAGATTACAAGTGGTCTTGAGGCTATGCGATAATTGCTGTAAGGTTATTAAAAAATTATTAAAATTATAAATATTATGCAGGAGAATAAAATTGTAGAGAACAAAACAACAGAAGGTAGTGTAAAGCAGATTATCGGTCCAGTGGTAGAAGTATACTTTAAAGATAACTTACCAGAGCTGCAGCATGCGCTAGAGGTACAAGGTGATGGCAAGGTGGTGACGCTAGAGGTTGCAGCACACTTAGGGCTAAATAGGGTGCGATGTATCGCCATGGAGGACACAGCCGAGCTTAAGCGCGGTATGAAGGTGCTAAATACTGGAGCACCTATCTCTGTACCTGTTGGTGAGGAGTCTCTCGGTAGGATGTTCTCTGTACTTGGCGAGCCTATAGATGGCAAGCCAGCCCCTAAGGGAGCAAAGCGTAAGTCTATACATGCTCCGGCTCCCACCTTTGCAGAGCAGAGTACGAGCGCTGAGGTCTTTGAGACAGGTATCAAAGCCATTGACCTTATGACACCCTTCATCAAGGGGGGTAAGGTTGGTCTCTTTGGTGGTGCTGGAGTGGGCAAGACAGTGCTTATACAAGAGCTTATACGCAATGTTGCTAGTGAGCACGGTGGTTACTCAGTGTTTGCCGGAGTTGGTGAGCGCGTACGAGAGGGTAATGACCTCTATTACGAGATGGAGGACTCAGGTGTACTAGATAAGACGGCACTGGTCTTTGGCCAGATGAATGAGGTACCAGGAGCCCGTGCACGCGTGGCACTCTCTGGACTTACTATGGCAGAGGCCTTCCGTGATGAGGGCGGCAAGGACGTACTCTTCTTTATGGATAACGTCTTCCGCTTTGTGCAAGCAGGTTCCGAGGTGTCATCGCTCCTTGGGCGCGTCTCATCTGCTGTGGGTTATCAGCCGACTCTTGCTACAGAGATGGGTAATTTGCAAGAGCGCATCACCTCTACTAAGAGTGGCTCAATCACATCAATACAAGCCGTATATGTGCCAGCCGACGACTATACAGACCCAGCACCTGCTACTACATTTACACACCTAGACTCTACGGTAGCACTCTCTCGAGAGCTAGCACAGAAGGCTATCTTCCCCTCTATCGACCCACTAGCATCTAGCTCTACAGCCCTCACACCAGACATCGTAGGGCAGGAGCACTACAGAGTTGCAAGTGAGGTTAAGAGGGTATTGCAGAAGTATAAAGACCTACAAGACATCATCGCCATCCTCGGTATAGAGGAGCTGAGTGAGGAGGATAAGCAGCTCGTGTACAGAGCTCGCAAGATAGAAAAGTTCTTCTCTCAGCCATTCTTCGTTGCTGAGGTCTTCACTGGCAAGCCTGGTGTATACGGTACACTTGCAGACACAGTCCGCGGCTTTGGAGAGATACTAGATGGCAAGCATGACG
>CAZWWY010000021.1:0-8368 GCA_964637785.1 uncultured Candidatus Saccharibacteria bacterium | reverse complement strand
CCATCCGCTCGCATTGTGAGCAAAGTTGCATTAAATGATGCTCCGTTGTCTCCCGTTAAGTTAAGTTGTGTAGTAGTGTCGTTTACAACTGTAATACCATCCGCGTCTAGTGCTGTAACTGTAAGAACAGAGTTCTGATTTACCATCTGTGAAGCTGGATTAAAGTTTAAATCAAATGATGCGATTGGGTCTACAGATGCAAGAGAACAAGACCAAGTGTCTGCCCCTGCGTCATATACTGGCACATCTGTACAGAATGGACTGAAGTCAATGTCATCTGAGACATCATCTCCATTACCACTAGAATTTGCTGTAGGGTGCTGCGGTCCTGTTTCATCTCCCCACCAGTTTTCTTCAGCATCAAAGGCGGTTGCGTCACTCCAAGCTCCATAAAGTGCGTTGTCGTCTATACTATTCATATCTGCAACCACATCAGGAGTAACTCCTCCAGCTGCATAATCTCTTATCAGTATTCCGTAATCATGTGTACTAATAGTGTTGCCTTGTATAGAACCTGTCGTACCAATTTCTACATAACCAAAGGCACTCCCCCATTGGTCGTCACTCCAGACTGTAATTCCAGCAGGATAGGCATATCCAACATGAGCTAATCCTGTAATGTTGTTATTGTGAATGTTTATAGCGGTAGAGCCAACTGTCCAGATTCCAAACTGGTTACCAGTAAGTGTATTGTTTGCAACTTCAACATTTCCAGTTGAGTGATACAGTAAGATTCCTGTTGCACCATCTGCCTCAATATCAGTAGTTGGGTCATTATCTGTAGCAGTAGCATAAATACCTGTCCATACATTATCTCTAACTATGTTGTCCTTAATTTGTCCAGTTGCTTCAAAGCCAATTTGTATTCCATTCTGAGCTACCGCATTTGTTGCTCCCATACCTGTTGCTGTATTGTCATGAATATCAGCCGTCATATTTGCATAATTGGCTGTAATACCATTCTTAAGATAGCTTGAAACTGTGTTGTTACTTACTTCTACTGAAACCGCTGTACCATGCCCAACTAGATACATACCATTACCATTAGCTATGCCTATACTATCGATATCTGTATTATCAATTAAACCATTAGTATCTCTGTAAAAAATACCAGCGAACAAATTCGCAGGTGCAGGGATAGAAGTAACTAATGAGCCGTCTATTGCAATGTTTTGAATGTTAACTGTTGCGCCAGTCGTATCTACGCCAATAATAGAAGCTGTATCATCAGTAGTTGCTGCTTTTCTACCAAAAAGTTGAAATGTGTCAGCTGTTGCCTGAGATGGCTTAATGATTGTACTGCTTCCGGCTCCTTTAAGAGTCAGTGATTTATCAATCACAACCTGCTCATCGTATGTACCAGCTTGTATATCCACAGTCTCTCCAGTGAGTACAGCATCCACTGCATCTTGGATTACATCAAAATCTTGCGCTGGAATTGTACCCACTGTCAAAGTTCCATCTGTATCGTATACGAATGAAGAGTCTGAAATAATGGTGTTTCCTGCCTCATCAGTAATTGATAGTTGAACTATATTTCTACCTTCTACTAAACCAGTGATGGCTAGACTTGTTTCTACACACGATGGTGCAACCACAGGAGTACCTGAATTGAGTATATATGAACATACTTCTGTACCACTGTTGTCAGTTACATCAAAAGTTAGAATTGTATTAGTTCGATAAACTGTGTCTGCTATAGGACTCGCAAACGAAACAATAGTTGGGTCTGTATTGTCAATAATACGAGTGTTTGTCGCATCCACCATTGTATTGCCAGCCAAGTCCTCACCAGTAATTGTAATTGTAGCAATACCATCTTCACCATCACCAGTCGGTACATCCCAGCTGTATGTCCAAACTGCTCGATTGCCAGTTGTTGGGCTCATTGGTGTTGCGGCTAAGTCGCCAACTCCCTGTGTGTCAATTGCAATTTCTGGAGCACTCTCCATTGCTTCAGTAAACGTAGCTGTAATCACTACAGTATCATCATCTTTTACTTGCCTGTCTATATCGTAAGTAAGTGCAACAGTTGGAGCTGTTGTATCTCCATCTATTGAGTTGTCATCCTTGGATGAGAATAAAGAATTGCCAGCAAGGTCTTTTACTTTATCTGGGTTTGAAGTGGCACGCAAAACATCGCCGTTCTTTAGCCACGACTCATCAGTTGCCTCATCGAGCGTCACGGTTAGTACCTTAGCACCGGCATCAAATGAGAAGCTTGCATTGGTTGTTATAACAGTGTCGCCAATAGGACTTACAAATCCTAACTCATTCCCATCTGTCCAATCACCGTCTGCCGCTACCACGTCCTCGTCAAAAGTTATAACAATTGTATCACCAACACCCTCAACTGTAGTTGCTACAACTGAGTCCATTGTTGGCTTAGTATTATCTACAATTATCTTATAGGGTATTAATGGGCTAGTTGTTAACCCAGTTACATTTCCTGCTTCATCTGTGATTGTGTAGTACAAGTCATATGTACCTTCTGGTGCATCTAGACCACTACTACTTGGGCTCAGTTCACCATTCCACACTTGTGTAAGAGTAGTTGAATATGATGAGCCACCAGGAGAGTATGTCTTATAGTCAGTTGTACTATCATTTTCTATATTTAAAGTGGTCAAGACTACTGGTTCATTCACATTTAATACAATAGTTACTGAATCAGTTGCAGACTCAGAGTTGAAGTAAGCATGTTCTTCTAATCCATCCAAAGTATATGGTGTTGTTGCATCAAGTTGTGGTGCTGTGTTGTCTGTATTTAGTTGTCCAACTTGCAAGTATGATGTGTTACCTGCGTTGTCTGATGCCTTTACACACAAATAGTCTTCGTGATCACCTTCTATACTAAAGTTATCACCTGATGTGAATACGTCTGTAGAATCGTAAGTGGCATTTGCACAATCATTCTCATCTGAGTTAAATCCATATAATAGAGTTGGCGCATCAAGGCCGCTTATGTCACCATTAACTACAACATTGATTGTATCAAGCTTTAACGGACCATCTTCCGTTCCATCTGAAGGAGTAGAAAAAACTGGTGCTGTTGTGTCTATCATAAAGTTATACTCTGAAGTATCATAGTCTGTACTCGTATCAGCGTTAACTATACGAATCCTATAATTATCGGCGTCGGATTCGTTTATTGTCCACGCATATGAACCCTGACTAGTACCAGAGTTGTTATTATCATAGGGAACGGTTGCCAGTGTTTTAGAGGAAACTACGGTACCACCCGCATCAATTGTTATCAGAGTAATTTTAATATCACCTACACCGTCGGTCGTCGTCCAAGTTATATTTTTTGTGCATTTGGTGATGTGATACTTAATGTCATGTCTGCAGCATACGCAACTGACGTCATCATACCAACTGCAAGAAGAACTGCTGCAGCCCCCCCCAATACCTTACTTAAAGAGATTCTTAAATTCATGATAATAGTTTTTTATAAAGTTGATAAGTTAATAATATTTTATATCTATATCTATGTGGTACACAAAAAGAGTGCGCACAAATATACCCCCCTTATACTCCCCCTGTTAAGCAAAGTCAACAAGCTATATATGCTAATGACATAGGCTATTAGCAGTGTCAATCATCATATAAAAATAAGCTTAATTAGAGCCATCATACAAAAGGACATTGCCAATGTCCTTTATAAAGCAAAATATGATATCTTGTAATATATCTTGTAAATTAGATCTTTAGCACCTTTGCTGCAGATATACCAGCGACTTGGCCTGTCGTCCAGCAGAGTTGCAAACTGTAGCCTCCACTTAAGCGCACTATATTGAGTAAGTCTCCGACTATGTGCACATTAGGGTGAAGCTTGGAGCTCATGGTCTTGAAGTCTACCTCTGTAAGCTCTACTCCACCATCTGCGACTATCGCCCGCTCCATACCCATGGTGCTCTCTATTGGCACTACTAAATCTTTAAGTATGTGTACCAACTTTTTACGTTGCTCTTTTGTAATCTCATTTACAGCTTGCTCAAGCTTGATGCTTGCTAACTTTAATATCTCTATTGCTAGCTTATCTTCTATAATCTCTGTAAATACATTTTTAATTTGTTTATTTTTGTGAGAGTCAAACAGTTTAAGTAATCGCTTGTCTAGCGCCTTATGATCAGTATCAGGGAAGAGGTCTATACCAGCCACGACGCGGCCCTTCTCTAGCTTTTGCTTAACATCATAACTAGAGTTGATAATGAGAGGGCCTGACAGCCCAAAGTGGGTGAATAGTATTTTACCTGTCTTAGTAAGAAATACCTTGCCGTCTTGCTTAAACCGGACAGTCATAAAGCTCGGAGCAATGCCCGAGAGCCTATGCACCCACTTGGCATCACTCTTTAAAGGTACGAGATTTGGACTTGCCTTATATACAGTGTGCCCTAGCTCTTTAAGCATCTTGAATCCTATGCCTTTATTTTTATCTGCTCTGCCAGAGAGGCCGCCTGTAGCTAAGATAAACTCTTTGGCATGCAGCTTGCCCATGCTCGTCTCTATAGCTGTCACCTTGCCTGTCTCTTGCTCCTCTTCTTTTGCTATGTAGAATCTTTTTACTTGTACTCCTGTTTGGATCTCTGCTCCAGAGTCTTTAGCAAACTTAATCATGGTATCTACCACATCACTAGCACTCTGACTCTTGGGGAAGGCGCGCTTACGTGCCTCTACTACTAGCGGCATCTTACGCTTCTCAAAGAAGGTGAAGGTGTCTTGCACAGAGAACAATGCAAAAGGAGTGTGTAAGAATTTGCCGGCTTCTCCATAATGCTTTAATAGCTCTCTGGTATCGTGCTCTGCATTGGTGATGTTGCACCGGCCGCCGCCTGTGATAGAGAGCTTTTGCCCTGGCGACTCGCCTTGCTCAAGCACTAATACCTTGGCGCCCTCTTTAGCGGCCACGCCGCCGGCCATCAGGCCGGCGGGCCCGGCTCCGATTACTATAATATCATAATCCATGCCAGCTAGACTAGCATGATATTAAATACAAACAAGCAAAAAGCCCACAAGATATGCGGGCTTTTTGCTTTACTATTACTCGTAATTATTTACGGAAACAGTCGCGACACTTTAAGTTACTTGTGTCTCGTGGCTCAAATGGGAGCTTGTCTATATTGCCTCCACACTCGGCACATGGCCATCCTTGACCATCGTTGTCGTACATCTGCCTGTCGTCACGTCGTGGGCGATCATCACGCGCTGGTGCTGACTTCTTGTGGCAATCAAAGCACTTTAAGTTTGAGTCATCTCGTGGCTCAAACGGGAGCTTCTCTATCTTACCTCCACAATCACAACATTCCCAACCTTGGCCGTTGTTATCATGCATTTGTCTATCGTCATTCATACTAATTCTTTTTACTTACCCCGCCTAACCACCTTACATACTAATCTTGATGCAATAATAACCGACAGGTCTATTAATAGCGTAATTATGCACATATTACCCCTTGTGTCTAGCTAGTTGTGCCTAATGCATGTTATACTCCTTGTTATGAGAGACCAATACAAACTACTATTACTCACGCTGGCTGGCTCTGCCTTTGCCGGATACCTCAGCCTTGGCAAGTTACTCACTGGCAATTGCACCCTCTCCTCTACGTGCTCATACTTCCTCGGCTACCCCACTTGCTACTATGGCTTTGCTATGTTTGCTATTATGCTACTGCTCTCTGTGGGCTACATAGCTACAAGCAATAAGTTGTATACAAAAATAATAGCAATAGTGGCGATGCTTGGCATCATCTTCTCTGGCTACTTTTCTATTATAGAGATAATACCAATGATTACCTCAGGCACTATCTACGGCCTCATACTCCCATCATGTACATATGGTTTGGTAGTCTACGTTGCAGTCCTCTACCTAGCATACAAGAACTCTACTGCATAATCTATTTAATCACTCCTTGTCCACCCATATACTTTTGTAATACCTCTGGGATTTTTATACTACCATCCTCTTGTTGGTAGATTTCCATAATTGCTATAAGCGTCCTACCAGCAAATGCTGTTGCATCGTTGGTGTGCATCAACTTCCTATCTCCATTATTTGTTTTGTAGAATGATTTAATGCCTCTAGTCTGATAGTCTGTCATATAGTCTGTTGTATGTGTCTCTCTATAGGCATCTTGCCCTGGAAGCCAACATTCAATATCAAATTGCTGATAATCTGGCGCGCCAGTGTCTCCTGTGCATATCTGCAATACCTGATATGGAAGACCTAACCTGCTTACCATATACTCTTGCAATCCAAGTATAAGCCTTTGCTCATCTGCACCACTCTCAGCTGTTGTAAAGCTCTCCATCTCACTCTTGTCAAATTGGTGCCCTCTTAACATGCCCTTCATGTCTTTACCATATGTTCCAGCCTCTCTACGGAAGGCTGTAGAGTAGCCAATATATCTCTTTGGTAATTCGTTTTCAGCTATGGTTTCATTCATATGATATACTGCAAGCGTATGCTCTGCACTTGCGACAAGGTTTAAGTCCTCATTCTCTATAGAGTATGTCTGATCGCCAAAGACTCTGTGTATTGCCCTCTGCACACTGTCACGAATCATTACTGGCGGCAGCATGGGTACAAATGGCTTGCTAGAGAGATACTCTAGCTCGAGAGAATCTCGCACTTCCTTTATAATCTCCTCGTTGATGAGAGTGTCTATGGCGAATTGGTGTAGAGCGAACTGCAGACGCACCAAGTCACCCTTAATATACCAGAAGCGCGCACCACTGACCTCAGCAGCCTTCTCTGTGTCTAAGATATCAAGTGTCTTACCAAGCTCCCAATGCTCTTTTGGCTCAAACTTGAAGCTTGGTATCTCTCCGACCTTTTTTATTACAACATTCTCCTCCTCGCTCTTACCTATTGGCATTGCAGGGTCTGTGATATTTGGCACTGTATATAGTAGTGCATCAAACTCCTCTTGCACTGGCGCTAGCTGCTGCTCTAGCTCTTGTACTTTGCCCTTGAGTGTACTCACAGCCTCTATCATGCCTTGCCTGTCACCCTCACTAGCCTTGGCTATCTCTGCACTTGCTTTGTTTTGCTCTGCGCGCGCGTCGTCTAGTTTGCTCTGTAGAGCTTTACGCTCATCGTCTAGCTCTAGCAGCTTACCTATGTCTATGCTCTTATTTTTGCCCTCTACAGCAGCCTTCACTCTCTCTACATTCTCTCTTATAAATTTTATATCTAACATACAATTTGTATTATTACTGTATAATATTACACCATGACCATCAAAACACAAAGCAAGATACAACATAAAATACGAAAACTTAAAAAGTCTAAGCATCCACCAATGCTAGCTGAGATACCACAGCCACCTAAAGAGCTTTACTGTGAGGGTGAGTTGCCAGATTTTAATAAATACAAATTCCTCACTGTTGTGGGCTCACGCAAGTTCTCAAGATATGGCAGAGATGTGTGCGAGTCTCTGATAGCGGGACTCAAGGGCTATAATGTGGTGATAGTCAGTGGTCTAGCACTTGGGATAGACGCCATAGCGCACCAAGCTGCTCTAGACGCAAACTTACTTACAATAGGAGTGCCGGGCTCAGGTTTAGACAGAGCAGTACTACACCCACGCACTAATCATGCTCTTGCCGATAGTATAGTAAACAGTGGAGGGGTACTACTAAGTGAGTATGAGCCACTGATGCCGGCAGGGCTGCACACCTTCCCTGAGCGCAATAGGATAATGGTCGGGCTAAGCCATGCTGTGCTGCTTATAGAGGCGGCCGAGCGCAGCGGCACTCTCATTACTGCTCGTATGACCTCAGAGTATAATCGTGAGCTATTGGCAGTACCGCACGACATCACAAGAATTACAGCAAGGGGCGTTAATCAATTCTTAAAATTAGGTGCAACTCCAGTGACAGAGAGCGCAGATATACTCAAGGCTCTTGGTATAGAGCCTATGGCCAACCCTGCACAAGATGCTATACAATTTGAAGCACTTAGTAAAGATGAGCAGAAGGTTATAGAGATATTGAGCACAGACCCACTACCTAGAGATGAGCTACTGGGCAAGCTGGGGCTTGAGATAAGCAAGGCAAATGTGCTGCTCTCTGCAATGGAGCTAAAAGATATGATTAAAGAAGAGATGGGTGAGGTGCGATTGGCTATTACTCAATCTTAATCTTGAGCCAAGACGGAGATTCGAACTCCGGACCTACGGTTTACGATACCGTTGCTCTACCAACTGAGCTATCTTGGCTTTAATATACAAAACTTGATAGTCCTGCTACCAAGTTGGAGCCATTGCGCAGGATTGAACTGCGGACCTCACGATTACCATTCGTGTGCTCTACCAACTGAGCTACAATGGCTTGATTTACTATGCGCGATCGAAGGGACTTGAAC
>CAZWWY010000020.1:0-8481 GCA_964637785.1 uncultured Candidatus Saccharibacteria bacterium | reverse complement strand
GCCTAAATGTACGTCCGCCGCGAATGGCCCTCCATGACTTGGCGCGCATAGAGATGCTCACCCGAGCTTTTTCCGTGGCAGCTTCCACAACTGCACTAGTTGTGACAAGTGCAGTTGTGGAAATCGCACTCATCATTAACAACGTCAAAAACACACTTCCTCGTACAAATTTTAAAAAACTTCTCATAATCTATCCCTTCCTTTTTGGTTGAATTGAATATTGAGATGTTTTTGATAAAATTACCTACAAAAGCAACCCCATCAATAAAGTTTATACCACACTTTTTACATAAGCACAATACAAAAATTACAATCCAGAGGGGTAGGAGTAGGATCCATTGACCTATAATTGTATATGGAGTTTGACTATCTTGAGGTATTGCATATGTATGTAGCACATCAAACCCCTTTTTAGACTCTGCCACTACGAGCCCGTATTGATTTAAAATAAACGATGGGGCAGTATTTGTAGCCTGTGCATACCACCTCCTGCTCTCTACTGCTCGTACTTTGGCTATGTTTTGCATCTGCTTATACACAGTTGGAGACCCGCGGAACCATGCATGAGACGCCGTATTAATAAAGACCTCCGCACCTTTGCCAGCCGCATGACTGTACAAAGTGGGGCTAAACACCTCAGAGCAAAACAGAGACACTACCTGCTTGCCGTGCACATTTGCTAAGGCAGTATCTTTACCGGGGGTAAACTCTCTTTTGCTCTCTAGCTTATCTAATACATCTCCTGCGCCAAATAACCTAAGTATAAATTGATAAAAATATGGCTCATACTCACCATGCGGCAGCAGCAGTTGCTTATACCCTACGGTAGAGATACCTGACTCTGTATCATAATACTCCACCTTTGAGCGGAGGTCGCCTGCCTCTCTTACGCTTACTGTACTAACAAATATAGTATCATTGCTTAAAGCTTTGAGCTCCTCTTGCCAAGATTTGCCAAAGTGCTTTTGTACATTATAGATAAAAGCATCACTCTCTGGCAATACTACCACATCGCTCTTACCCTCTCTTGCGGCTCTTGCGACTAGCTCCCACCGCTTGAGGAAGCGTCTCTCTTTTGACTCCTCACTTTTATTAAGTACGCTCTGGAAGTCTGTTGTGATTAAAGTAACAAAGAGTGGCTTTGCGACTAAATCAGACTCTGGCTGCCATATATTAAAATATCCAAACACAATTATAGTCATAATAACAGCGGAGAAAATTGCTGTGCATACATACTTGCCCTCCTTTAAGCAATAAAATATAAAAGTATTAACAAATATAATAATAAATCCTAGAGCATACACCCCACCAAGCCAAGCGGCCTGTAGTAAGATAATATTATTTGCTAATAAATACCCGACAAACCCTATAGAGAAATGGGCGCCATACAATACACCTCCTCCTACAACATACAAAGAAAATAGCCACGCTACCATATACTCCATAAGTACCCACAGGGCTGGTATTAATATTAAGATGCTGATAGACTTACCCTTTAACTTATAAACACTTAGTGCAAAGATACCATACGCTATAGCCAAAACAGCAGCCGTGACAACCCAACTAACTAACACTACAAAAAAAGCAAGTAGCTGACTATCTATACCGAGCCAAGTAAGTGGCATAGTATGCCAATACCATAGTGACACCACACTATTGTGTATAAACCCTAGTAGTATCCCTAGGGCGAATATGACCCTACTACTTTGCTGCCTCTTATAAAGCACAAAGAGAAATGGCACTAGGCCCACCAGCGCAACTGGCCATACGGCTGGGATTATGAATCCTATGCTCATTAGCAAGCCTGAGCATGAGGTAAATATAACTGAGCGAGTTAATGTCATGGTTATAACTATAGAGTACTACTAACCTTATATCTTACGAGAAAGAGCTATGGCAATAAGAGCTGCCACTATGATGTAAAATTTGTATGTAGCAATAGCTAATGTGTCACTTACTTTTGCCCCAAAGTTGTAAAGTGACGTAAAGTCTACAGTACCAAACGAGATAACAAGCAGCATCAATGTGGCCCCAAGAGCTGCAAAGGCTATCTTGCGGAAGTCTTTGTTGTCATCAAGCCCGCTGGTATAACGTGCCACAACCCATATGATAGCTATTGTGATAATAGCAAACATGGCTGGCTCTCCCCACCCTAAATCATATGGAAATATAGAATATACAAAGGCAGCTATAGGCAAGGAGATGGCGAGCTCTGAGAGCGCCTTGGTGCCACGGACAAATCCATACAACGCGAGCAGCACAAACACCATACCTATGACAATATAGTCTGGGTAATTTGCCGCTTGTGACAATAATTGCTCTGTTGTCTCGCCCATATGAGATTATAATAGCATATATCTGAGACTCTATACGTAGGGTGTGTGTATTATCTTACTGTGTGCACCATGGCAAGATTAGTGCCTCCTGCTATGCCAAATGGCACTCCTGCACTAATGACGATGCGCTCACCTGCTACAGCTAGCTCGTTTGATGTTACTATCTCATTGATAGTATCTGTAACATCGCTAATATACTTAAAGTGCTCTATCATCACAGGGAAGCAGTTGGCAGAGAGAGCGAGTTGTCTATATGTATGCTCACTGGGGGTGGCGGCTATGATTGGAGCTCTGGATTTAAATCTTGAGATAAGCCTTGCGGTGCCCCCAGACTCTGTGAGAGCAATAATGGCTGACGCATCTACGCGGCCAGCCATCTGCACCACACTTGTACTTACGATATCATCTGTAGCGTGCACGCCCTGCTTTAAGTAGCCTCTCATCTGCCGACTTACCTCGCCGACGTACACCTTTTTGTCTATTGCGCTTGCTATACTTGCGAGCATCTTTACCGCCTCTACTGGATACTTGCCGAGAGCAGACTCCTCTGAGAGCATGAGTGCGTCTGTGCCATCTAGTATTGCATTGCTCGCATCAGAGACCTCAGCGCGCGTGGGTGTAGGCCTCTCTACCATAGAGAGGAGCATCTGCGTGGCAGTGATGACGGGCTTACCAAGCTCATTAGACATGCTTATAATACGCTTTTGTGCTAATGGTACGTCTGTGGCTGGCAACTCTACTCCAAGGTCGCCCCTGGCCACCATCACAGCATCAGTGGCGAGTATTATCTCTTCAAGATTCTCGAGTGCGGCCTTTGTCTCTATCTTGGCTATGATTTTTATATGCTCTTGGCCTTTGCTGTGCAGTAGCGCGCGGAGCTCATCTATATCTTTTGCCTCTCTTACAAACGAGATGGCTACAAAGTCTATAGGGTGCTGAGTAATAAACTCAAGATCTGCCTTGTCTTTGTCTGTGAGTGCACTCATAGTGAGTTGCGAGTCTGGGGCAAAGAGGCATCTGCGCCCCGTGATAGGACCGCCGACTATGACCTCTGTGACAATGTCTGTCTCTGTGGTGCTCTTGACCTTCAGTACGCGTTTGCCATCGTCTAGTATAAGCAGCTCACCCTCTTTGACTTGCTTAGGTAGCTCGGCATAGTCTACTGTAGTAATCTCACTGTTGCACTCTACATCTCTTGTAGTGAGAGTGAACTCTGCACCCTCTACAAGGATTGCTTTGTTCTGCTCTTCTACTTCATCAAATGTGCCGAGGCGTATCTCTGGGCCAGCGAGGTCTTGGAGTATTGCCACTGGCACACCGGCTTGCTCCGCCACCTTGCGCACTCTCTCTACTTTGGCACCATGCTCGGCAAAGTCACCATGAGAGAAGTTGAGCCTCGCGACATTCATCCCTGCGGCTACTAACTGCTTTAACATTTCTTCACTGTCACTTGCTGGGCCTATGGTTGCAACTATGCGTGTGCGCTTATGACTCACGCGGTCTTTTAACTTAATATTCATAATCTCATAAACTTTAACTAATACCTAAACAACGACCCGCGCTGGTCGGATTACATTATCTCCGCTCTTGTATCCTTTTCTTAATATCTTTTTTATCTTATCACCATCACCCTCGCCAACCTCATGTAGAGATGGATCTAGCTTGTCGCCAACCTCACCAAACATACTGATACCATGCTGCTCTAGCGCCCCTATAAGTTGCCCATGCACAAACTCCATACCTTGACGCCATGCATCGTCTATACTCGCCCAGCTGCCAGCTTGCATTGCAGAGTCAAAGCTATCTAACGCCGGCAAGAGACTCTCTAGCACCTCCTCTGCTCCCTTGCTCTTTGCTCTGGCTATGCGCTCGCTATGCTCCTTTTTACTATTTGCTACATCTGCTCTGAGACGTTGCCAGCCGTCAAGATTCTCTTTGGCTTGTTGCTCTGCTTTTTTAAGCTTCTTTTTTAGCTTATGTACTTGAGAGTCGCCTCCGAGACTACCGAACGAGCTTTTGCCCTCTTGCTCTAATTCTGTCTCAAATATTACGTCATCTTCTTGATGTTCTTCTTTGTGTTTACTCATCATGTTACTGTAATTAGACTTTAAACTACGGTATTAGCTGCTTGAGGAGCTCTAGTCCAGGCACCGCCTGTAATATACCATCTACTTGTGCGGCTGTTGTCCCTGCTTTGCCTGTGACATTCTGTACTTGGCCTGTGGCATTTTGTACTTGCTCTAAGACGCCCATACCCTGCTGTAATATTGGCTGGAGTACGGTGAAGTACATCCATACAGGGATACCAAGCATGACTCCCCAGAAGAGCAACTTAAAGATAAGGCCGACCCAAGTGCCACGGCGTGCCTTCTTAAGTAGTGCGTTATTCTCTTTTGCTATCGCATAGGTGCGGCGCAGTAGGTTGTTGTCGTTATCTTCTGTTTCCATATTAATATTATAACATACTTACTTTGGATGATTTTTAATCTCAAAGATATAGTACACGTCGTTGATGATATGAAAATAAAATCTCCAAGATTTATTAACTCTCCCTTGCCATATCTCTAAGCTCTTATTATACTTTTTTATATTGAGAGACTTGTGCCTGTAATCTTGTATTAAAAAGCTAAACTGCTTCTTTGCCTGCTTTCTCAATCTCACATCTAAATCGACGTACTGTTGCTTGGCATCATTTGAAAATCTTATCTGCATACAAATACCCTAAAGCCCGAGTGACTCCTCAAAGTCATCCATATTATTAAACGGGCCTGCTGTTTTACCAGTGCGCAACTCTTTTAAAGCTTTTTGAGAAGCCTCCAGTATACCCTTATCTATAGTCGCAACAGGATTTAATGTCGCAACATTCTTCTTACCAAAAGTAATATTTAAGAAATCCCCCTTAGCTAAATCCCATGCATCTCTTAATTGTTTAGGGATTGTGATAATGCCTCTATCTTGTACTTGTATTGCTAACGTATTCATATTGATATATTTAATATAGCTACAGTATATCAGTAATGCCGTATTTCTGCAAGATTATAAATTTCCTTTTAGTTTTTCTGCTTTGAGTATCTTTTTGATTGCGAGCTTGTAGGCTGCTGTGCGGAGACTCTCTCCTTTTTTGCCCTGAGCCTGCGCTGCGCGGAGCGCGGCGCAGGCTGTGAGCATCACCTTCTCAAGCTTCTCATTCACCACCTCCTTTGTCCAATACTCATTACTAGAGTTCTGTACCCACTCAAAGTAGCTTACCACTACCCCGCCAGCGTTGACCAAGATGTCTGGCATCACAGTGATGCCAGCCTCCTCGAGCACCGCATCAGCCTCCTTAGTAATAGGCGCATTGGCCACCTCTAGGATTGTCTTAGCCTTGATATTTACTGCATTCTCTATAGTAATCACATCATTAATAGCTGCTGGTATAAGCACGTCTACATCTAACTCCAGCAGCTGTGCATTTGTAATCGCTTTGGTATTATGATTATACCCCTCACACTTGCTCTCGCTAGACTTATACTTACGCACATCTGCTACGTCTAAACCCTCCTCATCATACAAGCCGCAGTGTGCGTCAGACATCGCCACAACTTTGTAGCCCCAGTCACTGAGTATAGTAGCAATGTTACCACCAGCATTGCCCATGCCTTGCACAGCCACCGTAGTCGTGGCTGGCTTATGCCCTCCAAGTTGTGCCTTGAGTATAAAGGCCGCACCTAGCGCTGTGGCTAGCTCACGGCCCTCTGAGCCTCCCAACTCAAGAGGCTTACCTGTGACCACGCCAGGTGTCCATGCTCCTGAGAGCTTGGAGTACTCATCTACAAACCATGCCATTACTTGCGCATTGGTGCCAACGTCTGGCGCAGGGATGTCTGTCATAGGGCCGATGAAATTGCGAGATGCACGCACAAAGCCGCGCGTAAGTCGCCCAAGCTCGCCCTCGCTAAGCTGCGCTGGGTCTACCTTTATCCCGCCCTTCGCCCCACCGAATGGTATACCGACAAGCGCCGTCTTAAGTGCCATGAGGAATGAGAGGGTCTTAACCTCCTCAAGGTCTACCTCATGATGATAACGGAAGCCTCCCTTAGTGGGGCCGAGTGCATCGTTATACTGCACTCTGTATGCATTAAATGTCTGCACCTCTCCACTATCCATGCGCACAGGTATAGCAAAGGAGTACGAGCGCCGAGGCCTATTGAGCAGCTTAAACTCTGCGTCTGTAAGCTGCATCTCTGTGCGGAGTGCATCTAACCGACCGTGACAATCTATGCAGATGTTTTTATCTATTGTTGTCATAATTTTTTGAATATTTTATAATCTATCTCTCTGTGCTCCCACTAGGAGTCGAACCTAGATCATCGCGTTAGGAGTGCGGTACTCTATCCATTGAGCTATGGGAGCATCCTAATGTGCGCTCTATTATGCCACTAATTAGACTATGCACAAGTTTTAAGTGATATCCACCTTTCTTTAGCCTTATACGACATATACCATACTCCGTCCTGCACTTATTGTGTCTGTCATCATAATTAACTCTCACATTCTTAATCGGCACATCAACTATATTCGCCCAATGTCTTCTGATTGACGCTTCTCTTACAGACAAACCGCTATGCATACGCACCCAAACATCTACATCATTTTGTGCAATATGCAAATATTCATACATGTACTTCATAAATACCCTGAGCATATATTTATCAGTATTAGTAAACACGAAAGCACTCTTAGTACCCTCAGCCCAATATAAGCCAATATACATAGACAACAATACAATACTCATATTCTCATCATTCAAGCCAGCTAATAACTCTGCGGCATGTATATCTGCTTTATCTAGCTCCTTCTTCATTTTTATCACACTACCACCCTGCCTTGAGCGTATGTCTTTTCTTACCTTTTTAGATAATTTAACATCACATATGTTATTCCATACTGTCGTCTTAGGTAGGTTATACTTCTTCATTAGCTCATATATAGTAAGACCCTTCTTCCGGTCAAATCTCAGGTTTTCTTTTTCTAACTTAGTTAATCTTGTCATATTTATTATGGAACTATAATTCAGTATAATTATACCATTCATTATTACCATGTACAAACCGAAAAATGCCGAGCTAATCTCGGCATTACCCTACTAGAAAACTTATAGTAGTATTACATTCCTAGCATCTCACGGATTGCTGACTCATTAAAGCCGACTACCATCTCCTCTCCTATAAAGATAACGGGGACTCCCATCTGCCCACTACGCTTTACCATCTCTTGGCCTTTAGCTGGGTCTGCTTGCACATCATAGTTAGTATATTTGATATTGTTGTCATCAAAAAAGGTCTTGGCTAATACACAAAAGTGGCATGTAGGCGTGCTGTATATCACAACCTCTTTTTGAGCTGTGTTCTCTTCACTCATATTAAATTATTTATTTATTTGTTATTAATTACTATCTGTTCTATAAAGTATACCACAATTAGTGACTCTTGCGCCACTGCTCTATCTTACCATGATGCCCCGAGAGAAGCACCTTGGGTACTGTATACTCCTTACCTTTATACTTGAGCACTTCTGGGCGGGTGTATACTTCACTACTTGCACCTCCATCACGCTCATCTTCTAAGCTCTCACTCTTACCAAGCACTCCCTCTACTTGCCGCGACGTAGCATCTACTACAATGGCCGCTGGTAGCTCACCGCCAGTGAGTACAAACGGACCAACAGAGACATGCCGCGCCTTAAGGGCCTGTGGTACTCTTGCGTCAAGTCCCTCATAATGTGCGCAGAGTAATACTATGTGTTTATTGCGTACTTTTGTCTTTTGCTTTTTGCCACTTATTATCTGCGTATCTGCAAGCTCTCTGGCATGAGTCTGTGTAAACTGCTCGCCAGACGGGGTGAAGAATATCACCTCTACATTTTGCTTATTGCCGATAGCCTTCTTAGCTGCGGCAAGGTAGCTCGGTGCCTCCAGCACCATGCCTGGCCCTCCGCCATAAGGCTTATCGTCTACTCTCTTACTCTTGTGCTTAGAGAAGTCGCGCGGGTTATAGTAGCTGATCTTAATCTTCTTATCCTTCTGTGCGCGCCCAAGCATAGAGCTCTCTAAGTAAGGCGCAATACTCTCTGGGAATAATGAGATGATGTGAAAGTGAAGCAT